>JAXJYR010000190.1:0-2015 GCA_036306885.1 Longicatena sp. | reverse complement strand
GGAGATTTTTGAAAGATACTATCCAGGTCAAGCAGAAATGGTGGTAGATTTCTGGATGCCGAACAAAGAGTGGGAGGGCTGTGATGTAAATGATCCGTCAGCCAGAGTTCTTTCAAACTATGGGGATAGCGGAAAGTAAAAGGAATCACAAAGTACACATTATAAGGAAGATAATCATGGATATTAATGAAAAAGCAATAGAGCTTCACAAATTATGGAAGAGGAGTAAGCGTCAAAGCAACGGGCATGACGGTATTTAAAAAGCAGATTTGATAGATTGGATGTCCATGGTAAGTTAACTGGATATTGATCATATCTTTATCTGCTTGTTTTTATTTTTTGTAGCACAAAAACGGCATATCGCTATGCTATTTTTGTGTTTTTTTAATTGAACTTGGTAATTCTTTTGACCAAGGCATGATTTTTTCTAATTCCTCAGAATCTTCGGCATTGATGTTTGGTAGTTTTTCAAATATATATTCAAGGTAGTCATATGCTTTTAATCCGTTTTCTTTTGCTGTGACGATTAATGAATACATATCTGCACCGCTTTTTGCACCGTATTCCGAATTGAAAAATAACCAGTTATTGCGACCCACTGTGAAATTTCGAATTGTTCGTTCGATTGCATTCGTACTTAGATCAGCTTCGCCGTATTCAAGAACTAATCGCAACTTCTTCTCCTGATTGATGGTATAAGTGATTGCTTTTTTAAAGCTTTCAGTAGTCGGCATTGTTCCGAGAAGTTCGTAACAGTCATGAACTTTTTCGAAGAATTGATTCATAATCGCTTTCGTCTTTTCTTGTCTTAGTGCCACACGTTCCTCAATGCTTTTATCTTTGCCTTTTCGTTCAATCGCAAACATCTTATCAATCATTGCTTTGAGTTCATAAGCAGTGGTATCTTTTTGCTTAACTCCTCTTGGAATTGAATCTAATACATCCGTGTACTTTCTTCGACAATGTGCCCAGCAGCCTATATGTGTGTTTTTCAATTTGTCATATGCTTCGTATCCATCACTTTGAATAATCGCTTTTGAATTTGGTGCTATTTCATAAGCATATTCATGGTTACGTCCTCGTTTATATTCGAAAACAATGATTGGATTTGGTTCGTATGGCCCTGTTCGTGCTACCCACATATATGCATTTGCTTTTGATGCATCTTTATCAGGATGATTAATCACTTCCGCTCGTGTTTCATCGAGTAAAACTAAATGACTGTTATCTAATCGTTGTTTCATATGATCAATCATGTGACTCACATATAATTCATCTGCTTTCATAATCCAATTGGACATGGTTTGTCTAGATAAATCAAATCCTACATTTTTATATTCTGTTTCCTGACGATATAAAGGTAATGCTTTTTCATATTTGTCATAAATAATCTTAGCTAATAACGATGCGCTGGCACTACTTTTAGGAAGTAATTTATTCGGTAGTTGAGCTTTGATGACTTGTGTTTCTCCATGTGGTCCTTCTTGTAGTTCTAAGCAATTGTTTGAGCACACATATGCTTTTTGGAAATGATTGATTTTTTCATAATAACCTGGATGGTACACCATTTCCACATAAGCTAGTTCTTCACCAATACATCTTAAGGACTCACCACATGTTGCGCATGTTTTCTCATCTTCACCTAAATCATGATGAACATCACTTTCCTTGGCAACTGCCCCTTTAGTTATATGATTTTTATTAGGTCCTTTTTTGGCGTGTTTCTTAGATTCTTCTTCTGTATTAATATGGTCACTTATTTCACGAAGTGTTTCTGTTTCGTTAAACAAACGTGACCAAAAAGTTAATTGCTGTTCGTCGGTTTTCTCTGATGATCTTCCATATGTTTTTTTATTAGCCAATGAAATTTGTTCTCTATAAAAATCAACTTCTGCTTGTAGAGAAGACATCTTATTATTCATTTCTTTCACCAAAAGAACTAACTGTTCTTTAGATAAATTATCCATATTTTCAACCATTTTTATCACCGACCTTACCTATATATTATACCATAT
>JAXJYR010000189.1:0-19080 GCA_036306885.1 Longicatena sp. | reverse complement strand
TTTATACTCAATGTTAGCTAAAATCGTTTCCATTGATTTTTCTAATGTCATATCATGCACAAGTACAGGCATCAATTGTGATTGTATTGGCTTTTTATAATCGACAAATTCTTGAATTTCAACAGGTCGAATCTGTTTTAAGCTTTCTTCAAGCGTCGCAAAATGATGGAAGGTTAATAAGCCTTTTCCTTCTTGGAATAATTCTTGAATATATAAAATCAATTCCTCATTCATCGAACGATACTTACTTTTTAATGCATCGACATTAGATAAAATAACGAATGGATCTTTTACATAATCGAAGATTGTATAACGATTGTTTAAATAAGTGTAATAACGATAGAAATGATTTTGCATCTCATGGTTCGCAATCGCATCTAAATCATCATTTATTTGTGATTCTAATTGATGGGAAATATCTAAATCTAATTTATCTTTTTGTTTTTGGAATTCTTCATTTACAACACTTACTAGCTCTGATATTTCATCTTCTGCAAATAAATAACTATCGGCAGGGACAATCGTTACTTCTTTTAATGTTTCAATTGTTCTTTGAGTTGAGATATCAAAGAAACGAATTGATTCAATTTCATTGTCGAAAAATTCAATCCGAATGGGATGATCATAGTTAATCGAATAGACATCAATAATTCCCCCACGACTAGCATAGGTTAAAGGTTGATCAACTCGTTTAACTGGTAAATATCCTGCTAAAAATAAACTTTGTTTCAGCTGTTCATAATCTTGAATATCATCTTGTTTGATATGAATAAAGCATTGTCGAAACAAAGATGGCGATGGTACATAACGTACTGCTGCAGCAAGATTCATGATACAAACAAAGGGTTCATCGCTACTTAATTTCGCCATGGTTTCCATTTGAATTGCCTTTTGTTCTGGGGAAGACGCAATTGCTTCCACACGTAAAGAATCTTCCATATTCAACATCATTACTTCGTCCATAAGACAAGCCATTCGTTCATATAGTTGGATGACTTCATAGGCATTATTTTTTACAATTAAAATCTGACGTGGTTCTTTGGCAAATAAAGCACTATATAAAAGTGCTTCCTCACAGATACTTAAATTACCTAATGTATTTAGCTTTTTTGATAATGCCAAAACAGCTTCATTACTTAGAAGTTGTTTTACTAAATAATGCATCATATCACCTTCTTATTTTTTGTTATAACGATTCATGGTTTCATTAAAGCTATGACGAATAGAATAAATTACGGCATCTTTCGCAAGTTCTAATGCTTGATCAAATGCTGGTTGGTCTTCTTTTCTAATTTTTCCTAATACATAGTCTACCGTTGGAATTTTTGGGTCTTTTCCAATTCCAACACGAATACGATTAAATTCTTGAGAATGAACATGTTGAATAATGTTTTTCATTCCATTTTGACCCCCAGCAGAACCTTTTTCACGAAGTCTAATTTTTCCAACTGGTAAATCCATATCATCATAGATAACTAATAAATCTTTGATATCAATACGGAAGAACTTCATTGCTTCTTGAACTGCTTCTCCTGATAAGTTCATATAGGTTTGAGGTTTCATTAATAATACTTGTTCACCACCTACATTTGTTTTACATACTAATGCTTTAAATTTCTTTTGATCAATTGATACATTTAATTCTTTTTCAATTTTTTCCATCACCATAAATCCTGCATTATGGCGTGTTCTTTCATATTCTTTTCCAGGATTTCCTAATCCAACTATTAATTTCATATTCTTTCCTCCTACGCAAAAATCTCATACTCGCAGTATGAGTGGTTGAGTGCGATGTTATTATAACGAAATATTTTTTTACTTGCAATGAATATCATTAAACATTCCTGAATTTATAAACATAAAAAAGGAGATGTTTTTTCACATCTCCATTGCTATTACTTTTTATCTGGTGTATACACAATTTTTAAACGTCTTTGGTTTCCTTCACCTTCACTTACTGTCGTAACATATCTCATGTTTGTTAAGTGATTGTGAATTGCTTTACGTTCATCAGCTGGCATTGGATCAAGAATAGCATCAGTACGAGTACGTTGTACTGATTTCGCAACACGAATTGCTAATGCACATACTTTTGCATATTTTTCTTGTTTGTATCCATTAATGTCAATTAAAACACGAACACGTTTTTTGAATTCAGCACTTGCTGCTGATTTTAATACAGTGTTTAACGCTTGTAATGTTTGACCATTTTTTCCAATTAGGATAGCGTTATTACTTGCATCTAAGTTTACACGGTAGAAATCATCTTCAACACTTACACTTACTTCTGCTTCTAAACCAATGTTAGTGAAGTATGTAGTTAAGTAATCTCTCATGAAATCCATAATGTCGTGATTACAGTAACATTCGATTGTTGTTTTACTTCCAAATCCAAATAATCCTTTTGTTTCTTCGACAACTGTATATGTTAAATCTTCAACACTTACTTGTTTTTCAGCTGCCGCAATATTTAATGCATCTTCTAAATTTTTCCCTGTATACTTTTTCATACGTGAACCTCTAGTCTTTAATAAAGAATTTGTTAATTACAATGTTTTGTAATACACGAATTACAGAACCAACTAACCAGTAGAATGACATCGCTAATGGCCAGTTAATTGCGAATAATGAAATCATAATAATGTTAGAGTACATTACCATGTTCATGTTCATTTGAGCATCACCGCTGTTTTTAGGTTTTGCATATTTTTTCTCTTTGATTTTTTTCGCTTTTTTACGACGTTCTGCTAACCATTGAGGAATTTTGAATGATAAGAATTGGAATCCAATCATTAATAAGAAGATTACAATATACCATACAAAGTCAGGTGTTTTAATTCCTTCTAATGGAGATTTCGCTAAGTTAATTCCTAAGAATGTTCCATTTACTACAGCGTGAGCACGCATTGTCGCTTGATACATTCCTAAAATAATAGGGAATTGTAAGAATGTTACAACAAGTGATCCAATTGGATTTACTTTATATTTGTTATATAATGCTTGCATTTCTTGTGCTTGCATCATTTTTGCATTGTCATCTGTTCTTCCTTCGTATTTTGCTTGAATTTTCAACAATTCAGGTTGTAATTCTTGCATACGTTGAGAAGATACTTGTTGTTTAAGTGATAATAAGAACATTAATACTTGGATTAGGAATGTTGCAACAATAATCCCAATTCCAGCATCACTAAATTTTGCTACTAAGTTGATTAATTGTGCAATTGGATAAACGATTAACCAGTGGAACCATCCTTCATCTTTAACGTCCATCCATTTTGTTTTTTCAATTTTAATTAAATCAGTGTCTTCATAGTTTGCATATTTTTTTGCTTCTTCACTGTCTTTTTTAAAATCTACGTGTTGTTTTTCTACTTCTACATCTTCTAATGTAATGATTGAGTCCACATAAGTTTTACCGTTTTCTCCACGTGGTGAACTACATCCAGTTAACGCAATTAACATTAACATCATTACAATGAAGAGTTTCTTTTTCGCTTTAAAAAATTGTTTCATTACTAAATTCTCCTCACTTGCCTGTACCGTTATATTTTAACTTTTTTTACTAATCTTTCCAACAGTTTTTTATTGTTTCCATAATTTTCTTCATGATATTTTACACGAACTAGAATAATTGTATCGAAATTCTCTTCAAATGTATAGATTTCTCTGACCATACTTCTAATTTGGCGTTTTACTTTATTACGCATTACTGCATTTCCTAATTTCTTTCCAACTGAAATTCCAATACGTGCATGATCTTTTGCTCTTTCTTTTACATATATTGTAAAGGAAGGACAAGTATAAAATTTTTTACGAGATAATATGGACCCAAATTCTCTTGTGTCTTTAATTCTGAATTCTTTCTTCATATATTCCCTCTTTCCGAAATATACCAAAAAAAATCACCCGTAGGTGACTTTTTAAGCTGATAACACTTTTCTTCCTTTGGCACGACGACGAGCTAAAACTTTACGTCCTCCAACTGTTGCCATTCTTGCACGGAACCCGTGAGTTTTTTGGTGTTTTCTTTTGCTAGGCTGATAAGTTCTTTTCATAATGGAACACCTCCGTCCTTCTTTTTCTAATATTCAGCATTACCCATTGATTATACAATAAAAAATTAATAAATGTCAATAAAACTTCGCGAAATATCATAAAAAAATTTCTTTATATTTTTTCTTCGAAAATGGGGATAATTTTTTATCCACAGCCTTTTTTAAGTTATCCACGACTTTTCCACGATGTTTTATACATAGTTTTCCACCGTATGTGGAAAACGTTGAAAACTATCGAAATCTCTACTCAGATGAGAGATTTTATAATGTGGATAAACTCAAATCAGTTGAAAATCACAAAAAAATTATCCACTTTTCCACATTGTTTAGTTATCCACGGTGGAAAAGTCGGAGTTTTTCCACTGTGGATAATGTGGATAACTATCTAAAATCCCACTATATAGTGCAGAAAATGATTGTTTTTAATGTGGATATCTTATTATTTTTTTTCCACCAACTGAAATTATGCTATCCATAACTAACATTTATCCTTATCCTACTATACTTTTCCACATTACTTCTATCTAATCATTTCATAAATATCACATCAACTTTTATAGAAATTATTTTATTTTCTTTTTAAATCTATATATTTTTAATCGTATATATTATCTATTAATTTGTTTATACAAATTTTACTTATAACCTTTTCATTTTCACGTTGATGTAGTAAAATACTAAAGCTAAAAGGGGGGATATATCATGTACAAAACTATTTGGAATGATACTTTAGAACTCATTCGTAAAACAAATCAATTTGACGCGAATACTTTTCGCTTTTTTGAAACAGATACTTATATTTACAATATTGAAAATAACACAGCAACAATCATCGCACCACAAATTCTGACACAACAAATTTTATTAAAAAATCACCCGTTAATTACAGAACAGCTTTCGATTGTGCTTCAAAAACCAATGGAAACTCATATTTTATTACAAAATGAAGTGACACCAATCACAAAAGAACATCCAACCAATCGTTTACTTCAATCTTTATTCAACTTTAAAATTGAAGAGAAATATACCTTTGATAACTTCATTGTTGGTAAAAACAACCGTGAGGCAAACTTTGCGGCATTATCTGCATGTAACTATCCTGGAGAATTAAATAACCCCATCTTTATTTATGGAAATTCTGGATTAGGAAAAACCCACTTATTACATGCCATTCTAAACTTTTATCGTGTCGAAAAACCTGAAAAGAAAATTTTATATATCTATAGTGAAGATTTTGTAACTCTATTAATCAACGCTATGCAAAATAAAACCGTTGAAGAAGTAAAAGAAGCAATCCATTCATGCGATATCTTATTAATTGATGATATTCAACGCTTAAAACAAAGTTCATCGCAAGAAATTTTCTTTAACATGTACAACAAACTAATCGCTGATAAAAAACAAATTGTAATTACAAGTGATATTCATCCTACGGAATTAAAGGGAATCGAAAATCGTTTAATTTCACGCTTCTCGAGTGGATTATCTGTATCCGTAGGATCACCAGAATTTGAAACAGCAAGAGCGATTCTACAAAAGAAATTAGAAGGACGTAATGACAATGTTATTATCGAAAGTGATGCCTTAGACTTTTTGGCAACACGCTTCTCGAGCGATGTTCGTAAATTAGAAGGAGCTTTAAACGAATTAATTTTTAAAGCTGTTTTATATAATCCAGAAACGATTTCTATCGATTTCACCCAAGAAGTCTTTAAAGAACATCCTGTCGCAGCCAAATCGCAAGAATTAACATTAGCTCAAATTATTCAAGTTACTGCCGATTTCTATGGTTTATCACCAAAACAAATTGAATCTAAGAGTCGAACTAAAAATATCGCCAATGCTAGACATATTGTCGTCTACTTATGTCGTAAACACTTATCAATGCCATTTGCGAAAATTGGATTAGAATTAGGAGGACGAGATCATACCACAATTATGAATTCTTATGATAAAATGACTAAATTTATCAAAGAGAAAGAAATGTTCTCACAAGCTGTTATTCAATTAGAACAAAAGTTAGGAATTAAATAAATTAACATCTTTCCACCTTTCCATCCACCAAAAAAAATGGTAAAATATCTACTGTGGAGTTGGTATTTTTAATGTTTATCCACTTTTTCCACAGCCTTATTATAGTTACATTATAAAAAAAGAAATAAAAGAAAGGAGCTCCTATGTATTTTAAAGTGAGTAAAAAAGCTTTTCTAAATAGCTTAAATATCGTTTCTCGTGCCATTAAATCATTTTCACCATTACCAGCTTTCTCTGGAGTTTTAATTGAAGTAACTTCAAATAGCTTAATTTTAACAGGTAGTGATTCAGATGTTTCAATCCGTACTAAAATTTTTCATACTGAAGACCAACCATTAATTATTCAAGATATGGGTTCCATTGTCTTAGAAGCTAAATATATTTTAGAAATTGTTCGTAAGTTAGATTCAGAAATGATTGAATTAGAAATTGTCGATGGTTTTAATACACGTATTGCTGGTTCTAGTACTGAATTTAATTTAAATGGAATTCCTGCAAGTGAATACCCTGCAATTGATTTCCATGCCCCAAGTCAAGATTTCTTAATCAATAAAGAAACCTTACGTACTATGATTGCACAAACAAGCTTTGCGACAACAACACAAGAAACAAAACCAGTCTTAATGGGAGTTAACTTTAAATGTGAAAATGGTATTTTAACTACAACTGCAACAGATAGTTATCGTTTAGCCAAAAGTAGTATCGCTTTAGAAAACGCTAGCTTTAATATCACAATTCCAAGTAAAACATTAAACGAAATCACTAAAGTTTTAGAAGGTGAAGGTGACGTTCGTGTTTGTGTTGATGATAAAAAAGCTCAATTTGTTGTCGATGAAACAATTATCCAAACTCGTTTAATTGATGGATTATATCCAGACACAAACCGTTTAATTCCTTCACGTTTTGATCATGAATTAGTGATTGATGCCAAAGAATTATTAAACTCAATTGATCGTGCTAGCTTTATTAAAACAGATGGAAAATCAATTATTCGTTTAAACTTAAGTACACAAGAATGTGTGATGAAAAGTCGTTCTGCCGAAGTAGGATCGTTCAGTGATATTTTACATAGCGCAAGCTTTAGTGGTGATAACTTATTATTAAGCTGTAATGGACGCTATGTTTCAGAAGCTATCAAAGCCTTAAATTGTGATATGATTCGTTTCCAATTCTGTGGTGATATGAGACCATTTACCATCACTTCTACAACAAGTGATGAATGTTTACAACTTGTACTTCCAGTACGTACTTACTAATTCTTAAAAGCTTCTTTTTTACAGTAAAAAGAGGCTTTTTTTTCGATAAAAACAAGAAAAACAAACAAATGACAAACAAAATATGATATAATAAAATGGATTGAGTAGGTGATTATCGATGTGTCAAGAAATTCAAATTACAACTGAATATATTACGCTTCAACAGCTATTAAAAATGTGTGACTACATTCAAAGTGGTGGGCAAGCAAAATATGCTGTGAAAGAGCTATTGATTACAGTAAATGGTGAACATGAAGATCGTCGTGGACGGAAATTGTACCCAAATGATCAAATTACCATTGAAGATAGTACATACATCATCAGATGAAAATATCACAATTAAAGCTGCGTTCTTTCCGTAATTACCAAAATTGTACGTTACAATTTTCAGATGGTATACATATTTTTTACGGAAAAAATGCACAAGGAAAAACCAATCTTTTAGAAGCATTGATTTATTTATCCACAACTCGTTCTCATCGTACAAATCGTGATATTCATTTAATCCAATATGAGCAAAACGCTTTTTTTCTACAAGGTAATATTATGAAACAAAATAAGCGTGAAACCCTAAGAGTGAGTGTTTCCGCAGAAGGTAAAAACCTCTTTTTATTTGATAAAAGCATTCCTAATGTTTCGGCTTTTATTGGATTATTTAATGCCATTTTATTTGCCCCAGATGATATGCATTTATTTCAAGCATCGCCCAAAGCGAGACGTAAGTTTATTGATATGGAAATGAGTAAATTATCAAAAACTTATATGAATACGTTAAATCAATCGCTTAAATTATTAAAAGATCGTAATGTTTTATTGAAACGTTCTAAACCTGATATGCACTATTTAGGGGTATTGAATGAACAGTTATGTAAACTCCAAGCGATTTTAATAAGACAACGATATTTTTTTATTCGTAAATTAGCAGAAAAAGCCAATGTTTATTATCAAAGAATATCAAACGATCAGACATCATTTGATATCACGTATTTAAGTTGTACGAGTTATGACGATGTGAATGAAGTGATGGTACAAAGCTTAAAAGAACGTTATGAAAAAAGTTTGGATAAGGATTTAAATTTAAAAATGACTACGATAGGAATTCATAAGGATGACTATCGCTTTATGATAGATGGAAAAGCAGTTGAATTACATGCATCGCAAGGTCAAAAAAGAAGTATTTTATTGGCTTTAAAACTAGCGATGATTGATTTGATTCATGAAATTAGTCATGAATATCCAGTGTTATTATTGGATGATGTTTTTTCAGAATTAGATTATGAGCGACGCAATCGTTTATTTGAAATTTTACCGATGGAGGTACAAGTTTTTATAGCGAGTGCGGAATTAGATAAGGATTATTTAAAAACGTTACATCGACCAATTACCTTATGGGAAATTGAAAATGGTAGCGTGAAGGGAAAGGAGATTGTCTATGGATGAAAGAGAAATGATGACAAAGGAATCGCTTGAAGAAAAAGTAGAACATTCTTATACTGCAGATGATATTCAAGTTTTAGAAGGATTAGAAGCCGTACGGAAACGTCCTGGGATGTATATCGGTTCAACAAGTGAAAGAGGGTTACATCATCTTGTATGGGAAATCGTAGATAACTCCATTGATGAAGCCTTAGCGGGATTTGCGAATCGTATTGATATCACAATTGAAAAAGGTGACATTATTCGTGTTCAAGATAATGGTCGTGGAATGCCGGTTGGAATCGTTGAAAAATCAGGTATTTCAGGAGTTGAAACGATTTTTACTATTCTTCATGCCGGAGGTAAATTCGGTGGTGGAGCTTATAAAGTTTCTGGTGGTCTACATGGTGTAGGGGCATCAGTTGTAAATGCTTTAAGTGAATGGTTAGAAGTAAGTGTTCATCAAGATGGAAAGCTTTATTCAATGCGTTTTGAAAATGGTGGTCATACGGTTGCCCCATTAAAACAAGTTGGGACAACTGATACGCATGGTTCCATTGTACGCTTTAAAGCCGACCCTGAAATTTTTAGTGAAACAACTGTTTATGATTTTGATACTTTAAATACGCGTATTCGTCAATTAGCCTTCTTAAATAAAGGAATTCGTTTAGTATTACGTGATGAACGTAACGAACAAGTTCGTGAAGAAGATTATTGTTACGAAGGTGGTATTCGTCAATATGTAGAATTCTTAAATGAAAATCGTACCACTGTCCATCAAGATGTTGTATATGTAGAAGGTTTTGAAAATGGAATTATGGCGGAAATCGCAATGCAATACAATGATTCCTTTGTGCCTAATATTTACTCCTTCTGTAATAACATTAATACCATGGAAGGTGGAACGCATGAAGAAGGATTTAGATTAGCTCTTACACGTATTTTAAACGCCTATGCGCGTGAAAAAGGAATTATCAAAAAGGATGATACCTTAGCAGGAGAAGACGTAAGAGAAGGGCTTACAGCTATTATTTCGATTAAACACCCTGATCCACAATATGAAGGACAAACCAAAACAAAACTAGGAAATAGTGAAGTGCGTAAAATCGTGTCTAGTATTTTAGGAGACCAATTACAAAAGTTCTTATTGGAAAATCCAGACACTGCTCAAGCTATTTGTGATAAAGCTACATTAGCTAAAAAAGCGCGTTTGGCTGCGAAAAATGCACGTGAATTAACACGTCGTAAAAATGCCTTAGAAATTACATCTTTACCAGGAAAATTAAGTGATTGTTCCTCAAAAGATGCAAGTGAATGTGAAATCTTTATTGTCGAAGGGGATTCTGCCGGTGGTAGTGCCAAAAATGGTAGAAACTCTAAATATCAAGCAATCCTACCACTACGCGGTAAGATTCTAAACGTTGAAAAAGCACGTTTACATCGTATTTTTGAAAATGCCGAAATTCGTTCCATGATTACAGCCTTTGGTTGTGGTATTGGTGATGAAATGGATATTAGTAAATTACGTTATCACAAAATCATTATCATGACCGACGCCGATGTCGATGGAGCACATATTTGTACCTTGATGTTGACATTCTTCTATCGTTTCTTACGTCCAGTGATTGAAGGTGGATATGTATATATTGCGATGCCACCACTATTCAAATTACAAAAGGGACAACGAGTGGAATATGTTTACGATGAATTAAGTCGTGATCGTATGCTTCAAGAAATGGGAGAAAACTGTAATATTCAACGTTATAAAGGGTTAGGGGAAATGAACCCTGAACAATTATGGGAAACAACAATGGATCCAGCCTTCCGTACTTTAAAACGTGTATCGATTGCTGATGCGATGGAAGCTGATCAAGTATTTGAAATGTTAATGGGTGAAGAAGTTGCACCACGTCGTGATTTCATCCAGAAAAATGCCATTTATGCAGAATTAGATGTGTAAGCGAGGTGAATGAAACGTGAATATCAATAAAGAAGAATTATTAAAGGATCGTTTAAGAGAGGTTGATATCGTTAGTGAAATGCGTAAATCTTTCTTGGACTATTCAATGTCTGTTATTGTCGATCGTGCTTTACCAGATGTACGCGATGGTTTAAAACCAGTACATCGTCGTATTCTTCATTCTATGAATGAATTAGGAATTATCGCAAGTAAGCCATATAAAAAATCAGCGCGTATTGTTGGGGAAGTTATCGGGAAATATCACCCTCACGGTGATACAGCCGTATATGACGCAATGGTACGTATGGCGCAGGATTTTAACTATCGTTATCCTTTAGTTCAAGGTCATGGAAACTTTGGGTCAATGGATGGAGATAGTGCAGCGGCAATGCGTTATACTGAAGCGAGAATGAGTAAAATTGCGATGGAAATGATGCGTGAAATCAATAAAGATACGATTGATTTTGTGCCGAACTATGATGGTGAAGAAAAAGAGCCAAAAGTTTTACCAGCACGTTTTCCTAACCTCCTTGTGAATGGTGCGATTGGGATTGCGGTAGGTATGGCTACGAATATTCCACCTCATAACCTAAGAGAAACGATTGACGCAACGATTGCGATTATGGACAATCCAGAAATTTCTGTGATCGAGTTGATGGATAACTATATTAAGGGACCTGACTTCCCTACTGGTGCTGTGATTTTAGGTCGTAGCGGGATTCGTCAAGCCTTTGAAACCGGGCGTGGTTCGATTATCGTCCGTAGTAAATATCACATTGAAGAAATGGCTGGTGGGAAAAACCGTATTGTTGTAACGGAAGTACCATATCAAGTAAATAAAGAAAATTTAATTAAGAAAATAGCGGACTTAGTAAAAGAAAAAACAATTGAAGGAATTACGTATTTAAATGATGAATCAAACCGTGAAGGGGTACGTGTTGTCATTGAATTACGTAAAGATGTTCAACCAGATGTGATGATGAATCAATTATTCCGATTAACATCTCTTCAAACTTCATTTGGAATTAATATGTTGGCGTTAGCGAATGGTGAACCTAAACAAATGGGAATCAAAGAAATTTTAACTCATTATATTAACCACCAAATTGAAGTAATTGAACGTCGTACGCGTTTTGATTTAAAGAAAGCTGAAGCACGTGCGCATATTTTAGAAGGGTTAAGAATTGCGTTAGATAATATTGATGAAATTATTAGTATTATTCGTTCTTCTAAAACTGATGCGATTGCCCGTGAGGCAATGATTGAGCGCTTTAACCTAAGTGTGATTCAAGCCAATGCTATCTTGGATATGCAAATGAAACGTCTAACGGGATTAGAACGTGATAAAATTGAAAATGAATATGCTGCGTTACAAGTTACTATTGCCGATTTAAAAGATATCTTAGCAAATCATTATCGTGTCATTCAAATTATTAAAGATGAATTATTAGAAATTCGTGAACGCTTTGGAGATGATCGCCGTAGTGAAATTAGTGATGCCGAAGGTGCGATGGAAGACGAAGATTTAATTCCAGTAGAAGATATCGTTATTACCATGACAACAAATGGATATATTAAACGTATGCCAATTGATACATACCGTATTCAAAACCGTGGTGGTCGTGGAGTAAAAGGTATGAGTGTCAATGAAGATGATGTAGTCGATATGTTACTTACAATGTCTACACATGATTACTTAATGTTATTTACAAACAAAGGTAAAGTATATCGTATGAAGGCATATCGTATTCCAAATGCGACTCGTACATCTAAAGGTTTACCAGTTGTCAACTTACTACAACTAGATAAAGATGAAAAAGTTCAAGCATTAGTGCCAGTAGATAAAGAAGGAAATTCTAAATATTTAGTATTCGCAACGAAAAATGGAGTTGTGAAACGTACTTCTGTCGATGAATTTGAATTAATTCGTACAAATGGTAAAATTGCGATTTCGTTGCGTGAAAATGATGAGTTGATTGCGGTGAAAGAAACTTGTGGTGATGATGAAATCTTAATCGCCGGTTCTAATGGTAAAGCGGTTCGTTTCCATGAAGATCAAATTCGTCCAATGGGACGTAGCGCAAGTGGTGTGCGTGGATTTAATACCGATGGTGGAATTGTAGTTGGTATGGCCACATCACGTGAAGGAACACAGTTATTATCAGTAAGTGAAAATGGTTATGGTAAACGTACACCGATTGAAGATTATCGTATGACATCACGTGGTACAAAAGGGGTAAAAACAATGAACTTAACAGATAAAACTGGTTCATTGGTTGCGGTACGTAGTGTCAATGGTGAGGAAGACTTAATGATTATCACAAGCGGTGGTGTCATTATTCGTATCTCAGTTAGTGATATTAGTTTATATAGCCGTAATGCTCAAGGGGTTAAGTTAATCAATGTTGGAGAAAACGAAGTTGTATCTAAAGTTGCTATCGTAGAAAAAAGTGAAGAAGCTGCGACAAGCGATGTAGAAGAATCTGATAATGAAGAAAAGATTGACAATCCGGAAAAAGAATGATATAAAAACAATGCTATAAAACGTTGAAAAGGATAAGTAATA
Organism: Longicatena sp.; assembly: GCA_036306885.1. Taxonomy (GTDB): domain Bacteria; phylum Bacillota_I; class Bacilli_A; order Erysipelotrichales; family Erysipelotrichaceae; genus JAXJYR01. The sequence continues at coordinate 5,793 of JAXJYR010000189.1, read as the reverse complement.
AAACTGTATTTGATAGAGAGATGACGGTTGGTGGAAGTCGTTAAATCAGGTTTATGAAATCTACCTTAGAGTGAAATGAGAAAAACATTTCCGGTTGCGCCGTTATCGCATAAAGTGCGTCAATTTTGGCGAAAAAGGGTGGTACCACGAGACATTCGTCCCTTTATGGTGATGAGTGTCTTTTTTATTTGTTAGGAGGAAATAATATGTTAGACATTCGTTTTGTAAGAGAAAATCCTGAATTAGTAAAAGAAAATATGCGTAAAAAATTTCAGGACCACAAATTAGCTTTAGTAGATGAAGTTATTGCATTAGACAAAGAAAACCGCGCTTGTAAACAAGCAGGAGATGAATTACGTGCAAAACGTAACTCAATGAGTAAACAAATTGGTGGATTGATGGCAAAAGGTCAAAAAGAAGAAGCCAATGAAGTGAAAAAACAAGTACAAGCAATGGCTGATGAAATGAAAGCTTTAGAAGTCAAAGAAGCTGAAATCAGTGCCAAAGTTAAAGAAATTATGATGGCAATTCCAAACATCATTGACCCAAGTGTTCCAATTGGAAAAGATGACAGTGAAAACGTCGAATTACAAAAATATGGTGAACCAGTTGTGCCTGCATTTGAAGTTCCTTACCACACTGATATTATGGAACGTTTCTGTGGAATTGATTTAGATAGTGCTCGTAAAGTAGCTGGAAATGGTTTCTACTACTTAATGGGAGACATCGCACGTTTACACTCTGCGGTTATTTCTTATGCACGTGACTTTATGATTGACAAAGGATTTACTTATGTAATTCCTCCATTCATGATTCGTTCAAACGTTGTAACTGGAGTTATGAGTTTTGCGGAAATGGAAGGTATGATGTACAAAATTGAAGGTGAAGACTTATACTTAATTGGTACAAGTGAACACTCAATGATTGGTAAATACATCGATACAATCTTAGATGAAAAAACATTACCACACACATTAACAAGCTACTCACCATGTTTCCGTAAAGAAAAAGGTGCACACGGAATTGAAGAACGTGGAGTATACCGTATTCACCAATTCGAAAAACAAGAAATGATTGTTGTATGTAAACCTGAAGAAAGTATGGAATGGTTTGAAAAATTATATATGAACACAATTGAATTATTCCGTTCATTAGATGTTCCTGTACGTGCATTAGAATGTTGTTCAGGAGACTTAGCTGACCTTAAAACAAAATCTATTGACGTAGAAGCTTGGAGTCCACGTCAACAAAAATACTTCGAAGTTGGAAGCTGTTCAAACTTAACAGATGCACAAGCTCGTCGTTTAGGAATTCGTGTAAAAGACAAAGATGGAAACAAATACTTTGCACACACATTAAACAACACTGTAGTTGCTCCTCCTCGTATGTTAATTGCATTCTTAGAAAACAACTTAAATGAAGATGGATCAGTAAACATTCCAAAAGCTTTACAACCTTACATGGGTGGTAAAGAAAAATTAATCCCTTCAAAATAATGCAACAGTAAAAAAGTAGGAATCAAATATTCCTACTTTTTATGTGGATGATAATAAAAACACAAATTTAGTCTATTTATGTTATTTGTTTTATTTTGCCAAAAATGATTAATTTCCGCCCATTTTACAGGCAAAAACACTAGTTTTTAATGAATATTTTGTCTATAAAGTAAAATTTATATGCGATGAATTGTTGCTGCGTAGATGTAGTTGCACTTTATTGTAAAAAGTTTTTGTTGGTTTTTGCTTTGTTTCACGTGAAACGTTCATAAATAATAAAAAATTAATAAAAATTTAGAAGAAACTTGAAAAACAATAAAACTATGTTATAATAATATAGCTATCGCAATGATGTCTACTGAATTAGGTCAGGTCGGGAACGAAGCAGCCTTAAGGGAGCTCCATTATGTGCGGTAGTTTTTATTTTATGAAGAAGGTGATTTTCATGAATGAAGAAAAATATATGAAGCAAGCAATTAAACAAGCTTTGAAAGCGCAAGAAAAAGATGAGGTTCCGATTGGTTGCGTGATTGTGAAAGACGATAAGATTATCGCAAGAGGTTATAATCTTCGCCAATCCAAGCAACAATCATATGCTCATGCAGAAATGATTGCGATTCAAAAGGCTTGTAAGAAATTAGGTACATGGCGTTTAGAAGATTGTGAATTATATGTAACACTTGAACCATGCCCAATGTGTGCAGGAGCTATTCTCCAATCGAGAATAAAAAAAGTGATTTATGGTGCCAAAGATCCAAAGGGTGGATGTATTGATAGCTGTATGAAAATGTATGAGACAAAAGGATTTAATCATTATCCAGAAGTTTTATCAGGTATTTTAGATGAAGAATGTGCATCACTTTTAACCAATTTTTTCAGAAAAAAAAGAGCATTAAAGAAGCAAAACAAGATACAAAAATCTTTATAATATAATGTGAGATTTTACGTATCTTTTTTTTATTGTGGCCTACTTTATGGTATAATAGTAAGGCAGAGAGTTGGTGAATTATGTCATATAAAGCATTGTATCGTAAATATCGTCCAAGTGATTTTGAAGGAATTGCTGGGCAACAACATATTGTACGAACATTAAAAAATGCAGTCATTCGTAATAAGATTGCACATGCATATTTGTTTTGTGGTCCACGTGGAACTGGTAAAACATCTATTGCGAAAATATTTGCAAAGGCGATTAACTGTACCTGTGAGGAACATAAACCATGTATGGTGTGTGACAATTGTACGATGATTACAGATGGTTCACATCCAGATGTTATTGAAATAGATGCTGCAAGTAATAATGGTGTTGATGAAGTACGTAATCTGATTGATCAGGTTAAATATGCACCGATTCAAGGTAGATATAAAGTCTATATTATCGATGAGGTTCATATGATGTCTACTGGAGCATTCAATGCGCTTTTAAAAACAATTGAAGAACCACCAGCACATGTTATTTTTATCTTTGCGACAACTGAACCACATAAAGTGTTACCTACTATTTTGTCTAGATGTCAAAGATATGACTTTTCTAAAGTATCTCAAACTGATATGGAAAAACGTATTGAGTATGTTTTAAAACAAGAAAATATTAAAGTAGAAGACGGTGTGATTTCGCTTGTGGCTTCACTTGCGGATGGGGGGATGCGTGATGCATTATCGATTATGGATCAATGTATTGCATATGCAGTTGATGAGATTAAAGTATCACATGTGAATGAAATTTATGGTATTACTACTGTAGAAGAAAAGATGAAATTATTTCAAATGATTCATCAACAGAACGTACAAGATATGATGTCGTTTATCTCAGAAATAGAACAACGAGGCTTTGATATCAAACGTTTAACAACTGATTTAATCGAGCTATTAAAAGAATCAATTGTTTTTGAACAAACGAAAGATGCTAAATTGTTACGCTTATTAACTGCATCTCAATGCTTAGAACTGATTGATATGTTTAGTAAAAAGAATAGGTTTGACAAAATCTATTGTCTAATGAATACAATTGAACGATTTAAGACAGCTTCTAACTTGTTATCGTATTTAGAAATTGCATTATTAAATATGATGGATGATGAAGTTGAAGAAGTTATTGAAGTAGTAAAACCAAAGAAAAAAGTAGTACAACAAAAGGTAGAGCCTATCGTTGAACCAACAACGAAAATCGAAAATGTTTCACGTGAAACAATCGAAGAACCATTTGTGTTACACGATGATTTACAAGTTGATTTACCTTTACCAGAAATAAAAGAAGATGTGAAACCAATCTTAAAACCAACAAGTAAAGAAGAAATAGTTGAATTGATTCCAGTAGAAAAAGCTGTAGAACGATTAAATGATGAATTCTTGTTGTCGTTATTGGTAAGTTCAAATAAACCCGAAAAAGCAAAAGATAATGAATGCTTTGCGCGAATCGGTGAATATTGTATGGATATCAAATGGGCAAGATACGCCACTTTATTAACGCAAAGCAGTATTCTTGGTAGTGGTAAAACACATATTGTGTTAAGTGTTGATAATCAGGCAATCGCAAATGAAATTAATGAATTAGATCAGAAAAACGAGTTTAATACCTTCACAACAGAACTCTTGCATAAAAATAAAAAGATTTTCGCAGTTTCTAATGAACATAGTAAAGAAATTATTACAATGTTTAAGGAACGTATGCAAAGTAATAGTTTACCAGCCCCAGCGGTGATTGAAGTAAAATCAGTCGCAACAGATGAAAAGAAAGAACCAACAACAGAAGAAATTGTAGTTGGATTATTTGGAAAAGATAATATTGTAGTAATGGAGGAATAAGAATATGAACATGCAAGTATTATTAAGACAAGCTAAAAAAATGCAAAAAGAAATTAATGATTTAGAGAAAAAAGTAAATGAACAAATTTTCGAAGGAAGCACAGGCGGTGGTGTTGTGAAAGTTATTATCAAAGGAAACTTAGAAGTAAAAAACATCACAATCTCTGAAGACTTATTAAAAGAAGACAAAGCACAAGTAGAAGAACTAGTGATGTTGGCAGTAAATGACGCAATTGCTACAGCTACAAAAGAAAAAGAAAAACAAATGAATGCTGTAACTGGTGGAGTGAAAATGCCTGGAGTATTCTAATGTATCCAAAAAGCTTTGAAAAATTGATAGAAGCATATAAAAGGTTACCAGGTGTTGGACAGAAATCGGCAGAACGATATGCTTTCTCAACGTTAGATTGGGACTTTGAAGATGTCCAAATGATGATAGATGCACTAACACAAGTAAGTACAAACTTAAAAAAATGTAGTGTGTGTAATCACTTAAGTGAAGAAGATTTATGTGAAATATGTAAACAAGAATCACGCGATAAAAAAATAATCTGTGTCGTACAAACTTCAAAAGATGTTATCGCCATGGAAAAAACCAATGAATTCAAAGGGACTTATCATGTACTAGGTGGTGTCATTAATACTTCGAAAGGAATATTTCCTGAAGATTTAAATATTGACTCCCTTATTGATAGAGTTGAAACTGGCATTGATGAAGTCATTTTAGCATTAGATCCAACTATTGATGGAGAGACAACTTCTTTATATATTACTTCCTTATTATCAAATAAAGAAGTGAATGTCACTCGATTAGCTCATGGATTGCCTATGGGTGGACACTTAGATTATGCCGATGAACTAACCTTAACCAAAGCTCTACAAGGACGTAAAAAAGTGAATGAATAGGTGTGATGAAAAAATCACATCTATTTTTTTATGCAATGTGATATAATGAAAGTAATATAAAAGAAGGTGAAAAAATGGCATCTATAGCATATGTTACAGATCGAAATATGATTGAATATCATCGTATCAATGGGAATCGTACAATAAATTTTTGGAAACCAAGTAGTCAAAAGAAAATGAATGATTTTAAAGTAGGTGATTATTTATTCTTTCTAGCCAAAGGAACGGAAAAAGGAATTACCAGAGAAAAAGGGATTATAGGTTATGGTAAGCTAGAAAAAATAAGAACGATGGCTTTTGAAAAAATGTGGTATGAATATAAAACAATGAATGGTTATGCAAGTAAAAATCAATTGAGTGAAGCCATTATGAAAGTGACAAAGGATCATACAATTCCTAAAACACTTCAATGTATGCAGCTCAAAGATGTCACCTTTTTTCAAGCTCCAATTTATCTAAGTGAATTTGATATTACACTATCAAAACAAATTGAAAGTTATACATATATTGATCGTGAAGGGACAAATGTTACTAGTCTCATTCTAAAAAAAGCAGAAGAGTTTGGAATGGACTTATGGACAATGGT
>JAXJYR010000188.1:0-2938 GCA_036306885.1 Longicatena sp. | reverse complement strand
CTGCTGCATCTACTTCTTCTTGTGTAGCAGCTTCATTTGCAGCAACAGTTTCAGCACTTGCTAATGCATCAGCTAATACTTGGTAAGATTCTTCTGTCCATGCAGTTGCATCTACTGCTTTAGCAGCATCAATTGCCGCAACTAATGCATCTTTGTTTACTTCAGGCACAACTGGAGCATCTGCTTTTTCATAGAAACGAATTTCTGCCATAGATGTAAACATGTTTTGTTTAGCTGCATTGTCTGAACCTGAACGAGTAACTGTCATTTTTACATAACGTCCGCTAGCTTCAAACATTACACGTTGGAATGCGTTTCTGTTTGCAAGTTTTTCATCAGCTACAGAACCTGTAGTATCCATTACAACATGTTTTACAAATGTTAAGTTGTTTGCGTCATCACCTACATATAAATCAAATTCGAAGATATCACCGTTCCATGATCCATCTTGACGTGGTAAGTAAGCAATGTTAGCTAAATCATAAGATTGTCCTAAGTCATAAGTAATAGAGATAGGAAGTCTATCTGATCCACTCCAGTCAGAGTGCCAGTGTGTAGAGTTGTTGTAGTCTAATGTTTTATCTGCAGTTTCACCTGTGTATTGTGAATCAACTGCTTCAATTGTTACACCAGAGTTTGCTGATTTGTTAATTAAGTATGCATCATCTAATGGTTTTCCTACTAATGCGTTGATTGCATTTTCGATTTCAGTTACAGCTGCATTTACACTAGCTTGTGTTTTGTTTTCATCAGCAATTAATGCTTTCGCTGCTTCTACTTTTGTACTTAATGCTGCATAGCTTTCTTCTGTATATAAGTGAGCTGTTAATGCTTCTGCTTTTGCAATTGCTGCTTCTAAAGCATTAGTAGAAACTGTTGCACTTACTAATTTAATATCAAATTTGTCAATTTGAGGAGATTTTGAACTTGGTCCTGTGAATGTCCATACACCAGTTCCAGCATTTTCAATCACTAATGTGAATGTTGCAGTTTTTGTAGTTGATGCATCAGAAGAACCTGCTATTACATCTTGCGCTACGATGTTTCCTGCTGTATCAGTGAATGATAATTTGTTGTTAGGGTCTCCACTACGGTATGTAACTGTTACTTCATATGTTCCAGCTGTTGCAGCTTTGTAAGGAATACGCATAATGTCATTTTGGTTTAGACAGTTTACGAATTTTCCATTGCTTGCCCAAGCAGCTGTAGAAACACTTAATTTCCAAGTTTCGTCTGCTGCACCTGTGTTTTCAAGTGCTGCATATTCTGCTTCTAATGTATTAGTAGTTCCTACTTCAGCAGGGAATACATATGGGTTTGCTTCTGTGAATGATCCTAATGGTACTAATGCATCTTTCGCAGCTTTTAATTGTAAGTATGCTTTACCATAGTTTAGTGCATCTTCATTTGCAAGTGTAGTTTGCGCAAATGCTTTTGCTGTTGCAAATGCTTCCCAACCTTCGTTGTATGTACCTTCAATGTATCCAGATACAGAATCATATAATTCTTGTAATTGTTCTTTTGAGAATCCATCTAAATCTTCAATTGTAATAACTGCTTCAGAGTTAAATCCAACGATTGCTCCATTTGTTGGTTCTACAAGTTCGATTGTAAAGAAGATGTCTCCTTTTACTTTTGAGTCACGTTTTGTACGGATTGTTACTGTTTTTTCAGTTTCACCATCCGCAAATTCAACTACGATACCTTCTGTAGTGTAGTAGTCACCTTGTACTGCTGAACCTGGGTTGTCTTGTAAGATAACACTTACCGCACCAGTTGATCCACCTGTACGTTTAATTTTTACATCTAATTCAGATTCTTCTGGCATTCTGTACGCAGCGTGTTCAATTTCTAACATACCTTTTCCATCGTTTGCTAGAATTGCGGCAGCTTCAATACCGATTGCTCTGTTTTTAACAACTAATCTTAATGTGTGTTGTCCAGGTGTTAAATCTGGAGTTGCGTAAATTACTTGTCCAACTGAACGAGTTGTTGCGCTTGTATCAACGATACCTTGGCTTACACCATCGATAAATACTTCCATTGTACCGTGGTTTGGATCAAATGTTCCAATTAAGTAAGCGTTTGTTCCATTGAATGTAAGAGTTGCTTCAGCTCCTGGGTTTGCATACATGTTTGTTTCATTTACATATTGCGCACCAGTTTCTTGTGTCCATCCATTGTAAGAGAATCCTGCACCATCACTAGTATCTTTATCAGTGTTGTCTACTACTAACATTCCATCAGGAATTGGGTTTGGCATTTCAAAGTCACGAGTAGCTTTGTAAACACCTACTTCAGAGATTAAAATTTCTGAATCAGTTGTAGCCATTGTAATACGTACTTTGTCAGCTTTTACTTCTTTGAAACGAGATAAACGTTTTGCCCCAATTGTTGCACCTTCGTCTACTGTTTTCCATTCTCCACCATTGTTAGAAACTTCAACTTTGAATGATTTAATACGTTGACCTTTTTGAATTGCTTCTTCAATTGATACGATATCAAATGATTTTGTTGCACCTAAGTCAATAATCATTTCTGCAGTGTTTGTTCCTTCTGCTGTTGCCCAGTAAGTTAAATCGTTTTCATCTAACATGTTGCTAGGTTTGAAGGCGATGTCGTTACCATAAACGCTATCTACAGAAATTGTTGCATTTGCTGCTAAGTTTTCATCAAATGTGTTTTTAATTGCGCTACCAAATTCAGCCAAACGGTTTAAGATATCAGTATCTACTGTTCCTTGGTTGTTTGGTGGGATGTTTAATAATAATGGTGAGTTGTGTCCTACTGAACGGAAGTACATTTCACCTAATTGTTCCATTGATTTAGGAGTTTTTTTACTGTTACCCCAGAACCATCCAGAAGTAATACGTGCATCAGATTCCCCAATTGTCCATTGGTTTCCATCTTCATAACCTTTTGCATATTCACCTGTATG
>JAXJYR010000187.1:0-6227 GCA_036306885.1 Longicatena sp. | reverse complement strand
TAGCATAGGAACAACTGTTAATACTAATAAAACGATAAAACCGACAATTCCTACAATAATGGCTCCAATCGCAATACTTGAATTCACCTTTTTTTGTTTTAAATAAGCAATCAAAGGATAACAAATATATGCAATTAAGGCACCCCATACAAAAGGTTTTAAAATTTGCCATAATACTTGAAAACAATGACTCCATATTTGTGATGTCAATTGAAGTAAAAATACAATTAATAAAATTGCAATAATCTTATGTAATATCGTAGATGATAATGTAGATTCTATACGCTTCAATAAATCTTTTAGCATGTTTTCACCGCCTTAGGATTATTGTAGCATAATTATCCTATGATTTCATTAACGTTTCCATAGTCGATGTAAAAAACCTTCGCGTTTTAATACTGGTAAAGGAACATGTTCACCTAGCATTCTTCTTGTAATCGCATCATAACAATGAAATACCTCATTTCTTTCTTGTTGAACAAGTGGTAACCCATGATTATTCGCTTTTATTACACCTTCACATTCACTAACATAACCTAAGAATGGAACACATAACCAACTTTTAGCATCCTCAATACTAACACTTTCACCTTTTTCCATCATATGAATTCGTACGCGATTTAAGATAAAGGAAATATCTTCAATTCCTTCTCTCATTAAAATACCAATCATTTTATCAGCGTCTTGTAATGCAGCAACATCTGGAGTTGTCACAACAATCCATTTTTGAACATATGCTAGAGTATTTAAAAAACCACTTTCCATTCCTGCTGGAGTATCAAATAATAAATAATCATATTCTTCTTTTAAACGTGTTATAACACGTGGTAAACGTTCTTTGGGAAAATTTTCAATATGAACGCTTTTACATGCAGGCAATAAAAACAAATTTTCTTGTTTCTTATCTTTTAAGATTGCTTTAGATAATGTACATTTTCCCTCTAAAACATCCTTTAAATCAAAAATGACGCGATGCTGTAATCCCATCATAATATCTAAATTTTTTAATCCTAAATCCATATCAATCATTAAAACGCGATATCCTTTATCTGCTAGCATAGACGCAATACTAATAATTGAACTGCTTTTGCCTACGCCACCTTTTCCACTTGTTATCGCAATCGCTTCGCCCACCGATGTTCCTCCTTCACCTTATCTATCTGCAGCACTGCGTTATGATAATAAATCTTAGTCGGCGCAAAACTTGTCACATTATGATATAGTGAATCACAAATACGAATATTTCCATCAATTTTTCCTGCATATAAGACACAATCTCGATAAAATAAATCAACATTCCCATTCATACTTCCCATAATATATAGGTTTCCTTTCGCTAGTACCTCACTACCTGCTTCGATATTTCCAAAAAGAATCAGATCTTCATCAAAATAGTAACATTCCCCATCTCTTAGATTACCTTCTATTACTTTGATACTTGGGGATGAAGGTTGAGGATTCCAACCACTAATATACAATTGATGTACATTACAAATTTGAATTATATTTAAGATTTCCTCCATTGTATGATGCGCCAAATGAAAAAAGACTTCTTTGGTACCTTTTAAATTCCATTCCTGAAGTCTTTGTTGAAGTTCTTTGATAAAAGCTTGAAAATCATCATAAAAAGCATAAATATGGCAACCGTCTTTTAGTCCTTTGATAGTAATCGAAACCATTCTACTTTCTCTCCTTTGCGTAATGCCTGTGCTTTTCGATCCATATAATCTTCTTTTAACTGGTAGAAATAATATACAACAATCATTCCTACAACTGCCATTAAAATCGATTTTAGTTCATATCGTTGTATCCACACAAAGAAGTCAATGATATGATCCAATTGAAAGCACATATAAACATATACCACAACATCTTTGACAAATAATGTCACAATTGCTAATATGATTGCTTCAATGAGTGTATTGTCCATATATTTACTCCAAATTCGAATTAGGATTGCAAGAAAAACATAGACAAAGGCATGAAGTAAAAACATATTCGCAAAGCAGAAGTCAAAGAGAAATCCAAATAGAAAGGCAAAAAGGATACTATCAATGGTTGGAAGCGTACGAAGCGTTAAAACCATCGCACAATAACCTAAACAACTAAAAAACATCAATCCTTCTACTAAATATGAATTCGGAAATAACTGCATTATGACATTATCAAGTAACATCCATCCTGCCACAAATAGAAAATGAATCACAGCTATTCCTCCTCGTGAGATTGAACAATCCCTACAATCGTAAATTCTTGAAAATCCTCAACTGGAGAAGCATAAATGGTACTTCCTACTTGATTCGATAAAGCTTGAACACGTTCTACCGTTCCAATTAACAAACCACTTGGATAGCTTTTTCCCATTCCACTGGTAATAATTTGCATACCTTTCTCAACTTTGTCATTATCATCATAAAGATAAATAACATATTGCCCAAGATTCACATCATAGCTTTGTAGAATTCCATCTACACTATGTTTTTTATCAAGGTTAATTTTAATTGATACTGAGTTTGTCTTATCTTCACTTGTCAATAATTTTACTTTACTAGTAAATTGCGATACTGATGAAACCTTTCCAATCATTCCATATACTGATTGCACGGCTAAACCTTCTTTGATACCATCTTTTTTCCCTTTATCAATTGTAATTTCGTTATTCCAATGGGTCGCATCACGGGCTATCACATTTGCCCATTTCAATTCATACATATCTTCTTTTGCATTAATTTCAAGAGCTTTTTCATATTCAATGTTTTTGGCACGTTCTTCTTCATACATTGCTTTATAGCTTGGGTTTTGACTTAACTCATTACGCAATTCATCATTTTGTTGTTTCACACTCCATAAGTGTGTAAAATCACTTGTCCAATCCTTGATTGTCATCAAAGGATGATCAATCATCGAATATTTTAATAAGGCAAAAACATCATATCCTACATTACTTTGTAATGATCCATTATGTATTACTAAACTAGAACCAATCACTACACAAGTAATAATGATTCCAATTAATATTTTTTGTACACGATTCAATTTATTCATTTATATCACCTGTCCAATACTAATTATAAAGTTTTTTTACTAATACTTCAATCTATTATAAACATTTCACGTAAACTACAATAATCATTACGACTAATAATCAAATGATCTAATAAAGGAATCGATATCATTTTACCACAAGCTTCAATGGCTTTAGTAATCTCTATATCGGCATCGCTAGGGGTACAATCTCCACTCGGATGATTATGGGCACACATAATACGTACACAGCCGATTGCCATTGCCTCTTTGAAAATTTCACGGGGATGGACTGCAGCATTCGTTAACGTACCCACAAACATTTTCTTCCATTTGATAATATGGTTTTTCTGATTTAAAAATAACACGATAAAACATTCTTGATTTAAATAAGCGATTTGTTGATGTAACCATTTTACTACTTGACTAGGATGCTCAATTGATAAAACTTCATTTTTTAGTTTATCAAAACTTATTCGTCTACTTAATTCAAAAGCGGCACATAATTCTATCGCTTTAGCTTTCTTAATTCCTTTTACCTTCATTAGTTCTGATATCGCACTTCCACTCAATTCCCCTAAGGAGTTCTTCAAATGCAATATTTCATCCGCTAATTCTAATACATTTTTTTCTTTTGTCCCACTACGAAGTAATAATGCTAATAATTCACGATTACTTAACATATCAACTCCTTCATTCCACGCTTTTTCACGTGGACGTTCATCCATCACCATTTCCTTTACCTTCATTTGCAAACACCCTTTCTAACACCTTTTGGTATTCTTGTTGATTCCATAGGGCTACTAATTCATTATTATGCAAGGTTAGCTTTTTTGCTATAAAGGTAATTTTTTCTTTTTCCAAGATATTTTTAGTATCTTCATAATTTTCTAACCCACATATTACATATACTTGTTTATCTTTTTTTATGGTATACGTATGAATATTAAAACTTTTTAGTTTTGCTTGACATTTTTCTAAAGAAGTAGCCTTTTCATAAATACCAACTTGTAAATATTGAATATGTAACGTATCTTCATAAATCATCGCAAACATTAAATAGTAAAATAGTGCAAATACCAACGAACAAAAACAACCATAAAACAAGACTAAATTTTGTTTTTTCATCTTTTCACCCATTCTACTATATGATAATCACGATAGAACATTACATATATTTTTACGTAATCATAATGAAGGTATTAAAAAATTTTATGGATCATTCATAAACTTGACAAAGTTAAGCGATTTTGTATAATATCTTTAACAATTGGAGCGTTGGCCGAGCGGTTTAAGGCACCATCTTGGAAAGGTGGCGTAGTGAAAGCTACCGTGAGTTCGAATCTCATGCGCTCCGCCATATACAAATAAAAGTCCCAACGGACTTTTTTTATTTTGTAGACATTAATATATAAACAAAACTCCTTTTGGAGCTATTTGATTTTTTATGGGGCGGACGATAGGGCGAGAAAGCTTTTTACCGTACACACGACGTCCTTGGATTGCTGATGAAACAATGTGTTTTCCATTCGTCTACGAAGTGACAGAACACTTTGTTTCCAATGACATATTCAAGGTTTTCATCCGCAATGTTGTTTGTTTCGTATACATCTAATCCAGCAAAACGTCCAACTTGTCCATTTTGAACTACTTTATCTCCTAAATCAGATGCTTTTACGAATTCAGGACATTTTAATAATAATCCATAAGTTTCATTTGTAACTGCTAACCACATTTCGTTAACGTTTAGTCCTAATTTTTTTAATTTTTGAACTTCATCAACAACTGATTCATAAACTGTGCTTTTTGTTAAAGCAGTAGTGTTCGTAGAAGCAGTACCATTTTTTACTAATTCATCCACTAAATCAGAATCTAGCGAAATCCCCATTGAATACCCCGCAGAATCTAAGCGGTCTGCTACCAAGTTGTCAGGAACTGCTGCAGCTTCATAACCATCAATTAATTCGTTAACATATTTGTCTTTATCGATAGGTAATGTTTTGTAAGTAGTTGAACCAAAGCTTAATTCCCCACCGCTTTGTTTGTTGTAGTCACCTACAGCTACTTCAGTATCACGTACTGGAATCTTTACAGCACCAGCAGTTGGTGTTCCTTCATAACGAGTGTTAAATAAAGAAATAAAAATAGATGTTTTACGTAATTTCGCTAATACTAGCTTTGAATAACGTTCTTGTAATTCATGTGACATATTCTAATACCTCCTAAAGTTTAATGTCTGGATTCAATTCTTTGAATCGTTTTGTTACAGCATCATCCTCTGAACCTCCACCTGTTATAGTTCCACCACCTGACTGCATGCCTGTAGACAGTTTCCCTGGTTCTTCATTTACAAATGCAGATGGATCAGATTCACGTAATCCTTTGATGAAGTCATCAGCACCTAAGAACTTACCATTTTCAAATGTAAGATTCTTTTTGTCAAACTCTGCCATTGCAGCGTTTTTCGCTAAGTTACTAGCAAACTTGATACCATTAAAGTAGAGTTGTTTTGCATACTCTCTATCTTTCGCTGCAAGGTCCTTGTTGTACTTAGATTCCCAATCTTTGATACTTTGTTGTAATTTGGACACGTCCACACCATCGAATTTTTTTACAGTATCAGTAAGTTCAGTAATCTTCGTATCTTTGGCTTTGATGTCATCATCATATTTAGACTTTGAAACATACGCTCCACTACTTAAATCGGCTAATTTCACATTAGATCCTTTCACTTTCGCTTCAACTTGAGCATACAATTCATCACCTAAAACAGTTTTTAAAAATTCCATTATAAATCCTCCGTGTTTTTTATATCTGGTTCACTCCAGTATGAGTTAGCAATTTATATCTCTTGCAATCGAGTAAGCAAACAGTTTAAACGACATGTTCAGGTCAATATAAAAACGTGGCATGATACCACGTTTCTAACTAGATTAAAGTTTGATACATTTGTTTTCCCATTTTTTATAAGCATCTAAATATAATTCGTTTTTGTCACCATTGTACGTTAATTCGTAATACATCCCATCAAATAAAGTGGTTGAAAGTAATGCTTTATTGTTTTGAAGCGTTTTACAACACCACACCATAAATACATCATCTTCTGTAATTTGTTTGTTGTACGTTTTGTCTAAATGCTCATTGGTATATTCTGTAACTAGCTTTTTACACAGTGTTAAAAAATCTTTTTCGTTCATAAGTAC
>JAXJYR010000186.1:0-13029 GCA_036306885.1 Longicatena sp. | reverse complement strand
TTTAAATCATTACTTAGTTCGTCATATGGAGCATCCCCGATTGCTAAAACATTTACATTATGTTTTTTTAAACCTTGACAAAACATCCAGTAGCTTTCTGGAAAGTTTGGAGAAATAAAAATAAAGTTCATTCTATCAACCCCTTCTATTTCTATTATTTTAGCTTATTATGATTGTGATGTCAAATCGTAGTAATAATATATCATTATTTATATGATAATATCGAAAGAAAGAAACAAAATAGCATATTATGAAACTTGTTACAATGGGAATGTAAAAAATCTCAAATTGCCATTGACAATATGTTACATCGGTAGTAAAATGGTTACATAAATTGATGAACAAGAGAGTAACAACAGTGAAATTTATAGCGAGCAGAGGATGATGGAAGCTCTGTAAGGAAGCTGACGTGAAACGCACTTGGGAGAGTTCGTGGGAATTCAGTATCACGAAACGCATGCCAGCGTTATGGTAAAGTGTCGTTACAATATCATACGACAACTAGAGTGGTACCGTGCGAAAGCGCCTCTGGAGGAATCCGGAGCTTTTTTTTATAAAACAAAGTTGTTACAAAGAGGAAGGAAGGAATCATATTATGACAAAAGAAATTAAAAAAGTTGTACTTGCATACTCAGGAGGGTTAGATACTTCAATCATTATTCCTTGGCTAAAGGAAAACTATAATAATCCCGAAGTTATCGCAGTAAGTGCTGATGTTGGACAAGCTGATGAATTAGACGGTTTAGAAGCCAAAGCTTTAGCAACTGGTGCTAGCAAATTATACATTTTAGATCTAAAAGATGAATTTGTGGAAGATTATATTTATCCATGTTTAAAAGCAAATGCTGTATATGAAGATGTGTACTTATTAGGAACTGCCTTTGCACGTCCATTAATCGCTCAAAAATTAGTAGAAATTGCGTTAAAAGAAGGTGCTGATGCAATTTGTCATGGATGTACTGGAAAAGGAAATGACCAAGTTCGTTTTGAATTAGGAATTAAAGCCTTTGCCCCAGATATGACAATTATTGCTCCTTGGAGAACATGGGAATTAAAATCACGTGATGATGAAATTGATTATGCAGAAGCACACAATGTACCATT
The DNA here is from genome assembly GCA_036306885.1 of Longicatena sp. Lineage (GTDB taxonomy): Bacteria > Bacillota_I > Bacilli_A > Erysipelotrichales > Erysipelotrichaceae > JAXJYR01. Next base: position 11,925 of record JAXJYR010000186.1, on the reverse strand, counting down.
AAAAATTTCTCGTGAAACAAACTACTCTAAAGATAAAAACTTATGGCACTTATCACATGAAGGATTAGATTTAGAAGATCCTGCAAATGAACCAATGTATGACAAAATTTTAGAATTAGGAGTTACTCCAGAAGCAGCACCTGACAAACCAACTTATATCACAATTAGTTTTGAAAAAGGTATTCCAACAAAATTAAATGGTGAAACATTATCTGGTCAAGAAATGATTTGGGCATTAAACAAAGTTGGTGGAGAAAATGGTTGTGGTTTAGTAGATATGGTTGAAAACCGTTTAGTAGGAATGAAATCACGTGGTGTATATGAAACTCCAGGTGGAACAATTTTATATAAAGCACACCAATTATTAGAAAGTATTTGTTTAGACAAAGAAACAATGCATTACAAACAACAAGTAGCAATTAAATTTGGTGAAATCGTTTATAATGGACAATGGTTTACTCCACTTCGTGAAGCATTAAGTGCATTTGTAGATAAAACAAGTGAAACAGTAACAGGAGATGTAAAACTTAAATTATATAAAGGAAATATTTTCCCAGCAAGTATTACAAGTCCTTATACATTATATTCTGAACAAATTGCAAGCTTTGGTGAAGATGATAGCTATAATCAAAATGATTCAGCAGGATTCATTAACTTATTTGGTCTACCAATTAAAGTAGCTGCAATGCAAAAAGCTAAATGGAATAAATAATATTTAAGATAAAGGAGAATGACATATGAATTTATGGGATGCAAGATTTAAAAAGGCCGCAGATACAAGATTAAATGATTTTAACTCAAGTATTAGTGTCGATCATCGCTTTTATGCGCAAGATATACAAGGAAGTATTGCCCATGCTACGATGTTAGCTGCACAAGGGATTATTTCTGAAGCTGATCGCGATGCGATTAAGGAAGGTTTTGCTTCCATTCAAGCAGATATTGAATCTGGAACATTGGAGATTGATCCAAATGCAGAAGATATTCATATGTTTATGGAACAAGAATTAACAAAACGAATTGGTGATGCAGGTAAACGCCTGCACACCGCTCGTTCTCGTAATGATCAAGTAGCACTTGATTGTCGTATGTATACGTTACAACAAGTTAAAATGGTTAAGGAATACTTGGTAGATTTAATTAATGTATTATTAAATAAAGCTCAAGCACATGTAAATACAATTATGCCAGGTTATACGCATTTACAAAGAGCACAACCTATTACCTTTGCCCATCATTTAATGGCTTATGTAGAAATGTTTAAACGTGATATTGAACGTATTGAGGATAGTATCAAACGGATTTCGATTATGCCATTAGGTAGTGGAGCGTTGGCTACAACTACATATCCAATTGATCGCGAGTATACAAAAACATTATTAGGATTTGAATCTATTTCCTATAATTCATTAGATGGAGTAAGTGATCGTGATTTTGCGATTGAGACAGCTTCAAATATGGCTTTGATTATGATGCATTTATCACGTTTTTCTGAGGAAGTCATCTTGTGGTGTTCATGGGAATTTAAATTTATGGAATTAGATGATGCCTTTGCGACTGGTAGTTCGATTATGCCACAAAAGAAAAATCCTGATGTCTGTGAATTAATTCGTGGGAAAAGTGGACGTGTTTTTGGAGACCTTCAAACCTTACTTGTAATGATGAAAGGCTTACCATTAGCCTATAACAAAGATATGCAAGAAGATAAAGAAGCTTTATTTGACGCAATGGATACTGTAATGATGTGTTTAACTACTTTTATTCCAATGTTAGAAACATCACGTATTCGTGAAGATAATATGCGTAAGGCTGCCGCAAAAGGCTTTATCAATGCGACTGATTGTGCGGATTATTTAACGAAAAAAGGAATGCCATTCCGTGATAGTTATCGTGTCATTGGTGCCCTTGTAAGCTATTGTCAGGATTGTGATAAAACTTTAGAGGAACTAAGCTTAGCAGAATATCGACAAGCTTCTGAATTATTCAGTGAAGATATTTTCCATGCAATTGATTTAAGCACATGTGTAAATGCGCGCGATTGTATTGGTGGACCAGCTCCTCAACGTGTCTTAGATCATATTCAAATGGTAAGAAAGGAATTGAAACTATGATGAATAAAATTAAAGCAGGAGTCATTGGTGCTAGTGGATATGCTGGAGCAGAGTTGGTTCGTTTACTTGCGACTCATCCCAATGTTGATTTAGTTGGGATTAATGCACGTAGTTATTTAGGTCAACCAATTAGTGATCTATATCCAAGTTTTTATCAAATTATTGATTTGGTTTTTGAAGATGAAGACTCAGTGATTGAAAAAAGTGATGTTGTCTTTGCGTCATTACCACATGGTGTAAGTGAACCGATTGCGTTAAAATGTCATCAAGCAAATAAAGTATTTATTGATTTAGGTGCTGATTTTCGTTTATATGATGAAGCAGATTATCAAGAATGGTATAAATTAAATTATGAACAAAAAGAATTACATGAAAAAGCAGTATATGGTTTAAGTGAATTGTTTAAAGAAGATATAGCGAATGCCAATATTATTGGTAATCCAGGATGTTATCCAACTAGTATCGCTTTAGCATGTGCACCAATTTTAAAAACTGAATGGGCAGATGTCGAACATTTCATTATTGATAGTAAAAGTGGTACAACGGGAGCAGGTAAAGGTTTAAGTGAGACAGCGCATTTCCCACGCTTAAATGAATCTTTTGCCCCATATAAAGTTGGTGGACATCGCCATACTCCAGAAATTGAACAAACATTATCGATTTTAGCGAATCAAAAAGTAAATGTGACATTTACTCCCCACTTATTACCAGTGAATCGTGGAATTATATCGACTATTTATATTCCACTGAAAGAAGATATTTCTTTACAAGAGATTCACGACTACTATACTAATTTTTATCAAGAGAAAAAGTTTGTACGTGTATTGCCATTAACTCGTACAGCTGATTTAAAATATATTAAATATACAAACTATTGTGATATTTCATTACATATCGATAAGCGAACAAATACTTTAATTGTGGTAAGTTGTATCGATAATATGGTGAAAGGTGCAGCTGGACAAGCAATTCAAAATATGAATATTCGCTTCCAGCTTAATGAAGATGCCGGATTACAGGCAATTCCAGCATCATTTTAGAAAGGAATGATTTTATGAGTCAGGCAATGTCAAATGCAGTTTGTTTCCCCAAAGGATTTAAAGCAAATGGGATTCATTGTGGTGTAAGAAAGAATCGTACCAAAAAGGATTTGGCGTTAATTTATAGTGAAACACCATGTAGTGCAGCAGCGGTATATACATTAAATAAGGTAAAAGGTGCACCAATTAATGTCACAAAACAAAACCTCGAAGATGGTATTGCACAAGCTATGTTATGTAATAGTGGAAATGCGAATACATGTAATGCGAATGGAATTGAAATTGCACAAGGAATGTGTGACTTATGTGCTGATTCATTAAAAATAAATGCAAGTGATATTATTATCGCTAGTACTGGTGTCATTGGTGAGGTATTATCATTAGAACCATTTGAAACCCATATGGATCAGCTAGTTGCTGGTTTATCAGCTCAAAATGGTAGTGAAGCTTGTGAAGCGATTATGACTACCGATACTGTGAAAAAAGAATTTGTGACTTCTTTTATGATAAACGACATTGAATGTCGTTTAGGAATTATGGCCAAGGGAAGTGGAATGATTCATCCTAATATGGCTACCATGCTTGCGTTTGTGACAACTGATGTCAATATTTCACCAGCTATGTTAAAACAAGCGCTATCAGAAGTAGTTCAAGATACTTTTAATATGGTAAGTGTCGATGGCGATACATCTACGAATGACATGTTATCAATCATGGCAAATGGTGCTGCGCAAAACGAAGCGATTACATGTGCAAATGAAGCTTATCAATTATTTAAAAAAGCTTTGTATGATGTATGTGTTGCAGCATCACGTGCAATGGCTAAAGATGGTGAAGGGGCAACTAAATTATTAACTGCTGTAGTAACTCAAGCACCAGATGTAAAAACAGCAAAAATTGCCGCAAAATCAGTCATTACTAGCTCTTTATTTAAAGCTGCAATGTTTGGTAAAGATGCCAACTGGGGTCGTATTCTATGTGCCTTAGGATATTGCGAAGCGGACTTTGATATTACGAAAGTTGATGTAACCTTTAGATCAGGTGCCGGTAGTGTAGCTGTTTGTAAAAATGGAGCAGGTTGTGGATTTAATGAAAATGATGCTTTAACTATCTTAGCTGAAGATGAAATTATCATCGCCATCGATTTAAATCAAGGAAATGCACAAGCAACTGCTTGGGGTTGCGATTTAACATATGATTATGTAAAAATTAATGGAGATTATCGAACATAGGGGGAATTCTTATGAAAATAAATGCAGTACAAAAGGCAAACATTTTAAGTCAAGCATTACCATATATTCAAAAATATCGTGGTAAAATTGTCGTCATTAAATATGGTGGTAATGCAATGAAAAATGAAATGTTAAAAGAAAACGTAATGAAGGATGTTGTTCTTTTAACGGAAATTGGTGTCCGCGTTGTACTTGTCCATGGGGGAGGACCAGAAATTAATAAAATGCTTGATAAAACGGGGATAGAAAGTAAATTTATTAATGGATTACGTTATACAGATGAAGAAACTATGGATATTGTACAAATGGTACTTGCAGGTAAAACAAATAAAGATTTAGTGTCGATGATCAACCGAAAAGGACATAAAGCTGTTGGTATTTGTGGTATGGATGCTTCTTTAATTGAAGCTGTACCATATAAAACAGGAAAAGATGATTTAGGATATGTAGGGGCGATTCATAAGGTAAATGGTCAATTAATCCTAGATATTTTAGAACAAGGATATATTCCAGTTGTTGCATCAGTAGGATGTGATCAATATGGACATGCTTATAATATTAATGCCGATACTGCCGCAAGTTCGATTGCGAGTGCATTGCATGCAGAAAATATGATTTTAGTATCTGATATTCCTGGTGTATTAAAAGATCCTAAAGATGAAAATTCTTTAATTTCATGTATTTATCTAGATGATATTTCATATTTGAAACGTAGTGGTATTATTTCTGGTGGAATGATTCCGAAAGTTGAATGCTGTAGTAATGCGATTAATCAAGGTGTATCAAAAGCGGTTATTATTGATGGACGTGTACCTCATTCAATCTTAATTGAAATGTTCTCTGAGGATGGATTAGGAACTATGTTTCGCAAGAAGGAGGAATGTTAATGTCAGTGAAGATGATAGATGATATGTATGTAGCTCATACATATGGACGTTTTCCCATTACATTAGTCAAAGGAGAAGGATGTACTCTATTTGATGAAAATGGAAAAGCTTATATTGATATGACTTCAGGAATTGGAGTGAATTCTTTAGGGCATCAACATCCTGCTTGGAAGGAAGCAATTCAAGCCCAATTGAATGAATTGGCGCATGTATCGAATTTATACTATACAAAACCATGTGCTGAATTAGCACAAACATTATGTCAACGCTCTCATTTTAAAAAAGTATTATTTCAAAATTCAGGCGCAGAAGCTAATGAAGCGGCAATTAAAGCCGCACGTAAATACTCGTATGATAAATATGGATGTAAGCGAAATGAAATTATCACTTTGAAAAATTCATTTCACGGTCGTACTTTAACTACATTATCAGCTACTGGACAAGATCATTTTCATCAATTTTTTTATCCTTTTACTGAAGGATTTCAATATGTAGAAGCCAACAATATCGAAGCTTTACAAAACTGTATTACGGATCAAACCTGTGCGATTATGATGGAGATGATTCAAGGAGAAGGTGGAGTATTACCTTTAGACTATGAATATGTTCAACAATTAGCTAAAATTTGTAAAGAAAAAGATATTTTGATGGTAGTCGATGAAGTACAAACAGGAATTGGAAGATGTGGTACTTTATTTGCCTATGAACAATTTGATATTCAACCTGATATTGTAACTTTGGCCAAAGGATTGGGAGGAGGACTTCCAATTGGGGCAGTATTATTTAATGAAAATACAGAGGAAGTATTCACTCCAGGAACACATGGATCAACCTTTGGAGGAAATCCAATTGCATGTGCAGGTGCAAATGCTGTATTAGCGCAAATCAATGATAGCTTTTTAGCAGCAGTTCAGGCGAAAGGTGAATATATTAAAGAACGTATTTTAAAAATGAATCATGTTCAAAAAGTAAATGGACTTGGTTTAATGCGTGGAATTGTATTAGATGGTATTGTTGTTGGTGATGTTGTGAAAGCTTGTATGGAACAAGGATTACTGGTATTAACTGCAAAAGATAAACTAAGATTATTACCACCACTTACCATTTCAATTGAAGAATTAGCAAAAGCAATGGATATTTTAGAAAATGTCTTAGCCTAGAAAGGATACATCATATGAAACATTTATTAACGTTAAGAGATTTAACCAAAGAACAATTATATGAATTACTTGATTTAGCTGATCAATTAAAAAAAGAAGTAAAAGAAGGTATCTTTAAACCTTATTTAAAAAATAAAACTTTAGGTATGATTTTTACCAAATCATCGACAAGAACACGTGTATCATTTGAAGTAGGGATGACACAATTAGGTGGATATGCCTTATATTTAAATGGAAATGATATGCAACTTGGTCGTGGTGAACCAATTAAAGATACTGCACGTGTATTAAGTCGTTATTTAGATGGAATTATGATTCGTACCTTTAAACAAAGTGATTTAGAAGAATTAGCAGAATATGGTTCGATTCCAATTATTAATGGTTTAACTGATTATGTACATCCATGTCAGGTTTTAGCGGATTTACAAACCATTCGTGAACACAAAGGTAAATTAGAAGGATTAAAAATGTGTTTTATCGGGGCTGGAAATAATATGGCAAACTCGTTAATTAACGGTGGTATTTTGGCTGGTATGGAAGTGGCTGTAGCATGTCCAAAAGAATATATGCCAGATGCGGAAATTGTAGCTTGGGCACAAGAAAGTGGTAGATTTACTTTAACTCATGATGTCTTAGAAGCTGCCAAAGATGCTGATGTTGTTGTGACAGATGTATGGGCAAGTATGGGTGAAGAAGGTGAAGCCGAAGAACGTCGTCGTATCTTTGAAGGTGTTTACCAAATTAATGATAACGTAATGGCTGTTGCCAAAGCAGATGCAATGGTACAACACTGTTTACCAGCACATCGCGAGGAAGAAATTACAGAAAAAGTCTTTGAAGCACATGCGAATGAAATTTTTGATGAAGCAGAAAATCGTTTACATGCACAAAAAGCAGTATTAGTAAAACTATTAGGATAATTTTTAAGCAAGACTTTGTAAGGAGTCTTGCTTTTTATATGGACTTTTTTTGTTGAAAACGGTATCATATTACATAGAAAGAGAGGAAAAAAACTATGAGAAAACTTAATTTTCGTAAAGTCCTTAGTACAGTTTTAAAATGTAGTATTGCTGTAGCTATGGCATTTACAAGTTTGCAGTTGAATCTTCAATCAACTCAGGATTATAAAGTTTCAGCTGCAATTAGTGATTTAACTAGCAATGAATTGAGAGCTAGTATTAACCCAATTGTTCAATCTTATGAAAAAGCCTCTACAACTGGTGTTTATAAGATGAGCAGTGCAACTCGTTTTGTAATTTTAGCAGATCAAAACAGTATGAACAATGATCGTTTACAAGAAGTTGTAAAATTGATTAACAGTGAGTGTATGGGAAAAGAAGTTGTATCAAACGCACCATTCGCAATGGTATTTGGTAGTGAAGCTGATGCAACTGCAGATGACATCCTAATTACAATTGACCCAGTAAAAGCAGCTACAACAGGTTCAAATAGTGAAGAAGCATATATGATTGAAATTGGAGCTGATGGGGTAAAAGTATATGGAGCTAGTGAAAATGCAGTAATGTATGCATTACGTTCTATTTACTTATATATGATTAGTATTGATGGATTAGCTTATGGGACAATCAAAGATTACCCACAATTAGAAGAACGTCGTTTACATGTAGACTGTGGACGTAAATACATTTCTAAAGATTGGTTTATTCGTCAAATTCGTGAAATGTCATATATGAAATTTAATACACTGCAAATGCATTTCTCTGAAAACGCTGGATTTAGAATTGAATGTGAAACTGACCCATTAATTGTTTCTGATCAATACTTAAGAAAAGCAGAAGTACGTGAAATTTTAGCAGAAGCTAAAAAATATGGTATTAAAGTAATTCCAAGTTTCGACTCTCCAGGTCACGTTGATCAAATTTTAAGAGCACATCCTGAATATGGACAAGTTGATATTTATGGTAACCATTATTCAAGTGGATTAGACGTTACTAACCCTGAAGCAGTTGCATATATTTATTCATTATACGATGAATACATGGAATTATTCAAAGGATGTACAGATTTCCACATCGGTGGGGATGAATACATGGAATTTGACCGTGCACCATTTACTACAAACTATAAAAGTGTATTAGATAACTATGCAAGAGAATCATTAGGTGCAGGATACATTTGGAAAGATGTATTAGCAAACTACATTAATGAATTAGCTGCATATGTTTATTCAAAAGGATTTAAACCACGTGTATGGAACGATGGATTATACTATGGTGAAAGTGCTTATGAAGGTGCACAAAAAATTGAAATGCATAAATATATCGGTATTGACTTCTGGAGCCAAATGTCTTGGAACTACTCAATCGCACGTTTAAACACATTTGTTGAAAAAGGTCACACTGATATTTATAACGTAAATGCTAGCTACTTCTATTATGTACTTCGTAGTTCAAAACCAACAGATGGACGTGAACAACACTCATTTGACGTATTAAACCAAGAGCAAAACATTTACAACAACTGGACTCCTGGTAAATTCCAAGAAAACACAGTTGCGGATAGCTCATCTTTTATTAAAGGTTCTTGTGTTGCTATTTGGTGTGATATTCCTTCAGTATGTGATGAAGATACAATTAATGCAGATATCGCTGCAGCTATGCGTTCATTAGCAAGTAAATCATGGAATGTAAACTCTAATGGTGTGGCAAACTATACTCAATTTGCGGCAATGACAGCTAAATTAGGTGATCCAGCAGGATTTGCCAAAGGTTCTACTTTACCAGTATCTGGAGATATTTTAGCTTCTGACAGTATTGGTTCATACCGTGTTAAATTCGTAGATAAAGATGGTGTAACATTACATGATGATGTTGTAAAATATGGAAACTTAGAAGATGCTTATACTATTGAAGCATTAGATTTATATGGATATCGTTTAGTTGAAGGAAGCGAATCTACAATTACAGGTACTTATACCAATGAAGAAGCTGTATATACTTTTACATATGAATTATATACAGATAAAACACAATTAAATGCATTAATCGATGCTGAGTTAAACGAAGTGGATTACATTCCTGAAACATTTGCAGAATACAAAGAAGCAATGGTAGCTGCGAAATTAGTACAAGCTAATGCTAGCGCTCATCAAAGAGATGTAGATGTAGTAGTTGCAGAAGTAGAAGCAGCATTAGCTAAAGTTGTATTAGTGAAAAACTATGCATTATATGTAGAAGCAAACTACCCATTAGCAGCAGATGGTTATGCAGCAGGATATGAAGCATACCAAGCAGCTATTGAACAAGCTAAATCAGTATTAACTGGAAATGGTGATGCAACTGCAGTAAAAGCTGCTTATGATGCAATTAATGCAGCGAAAGCAGATTTAGTAAAAGCTTCATCAAGTGATGGAATTAGTATTACAGCGACCAAAGATGCATACTCAACATATCGATACACAAACATGATTGATGGAAACTTAAATACTAAAACTTGGTTCAATGGAGCACAAGTAGCAGGTGAAGAAATTGTCTTTACATTTGATCATGTTGTAAATATGAGCAGTGTTACAATTGCTCAACCTTCTGATGTAGGTGGAGATGCATTAGAAGATGCAGATATTTTAGTTGCTGGTGCTGATGGAACATTTACAACAGTTGGTAACATCAAAGCCAATGAAATTACTAAAACAATTTCATTTGATGCTCAAGCAGTAAAACAAGTTAAAATCTTATTAAAAGCATCCAAAGATAACTGGTATCAAATTTCTGAAGTAAGCTTTGCTTATGAAGAATTTAGTGATGATGGAATGCTTGAAGATATGATCCTTGAAGCAGAATCATTAAAAATTGAAGGAAAAGATATCGTATTAGTAAACAACATGATTAGTGCATTAATTGATGCTCAAAAAGCATATGTAGCAGGTGGAGCTGGAGAAGAAGAACAATTAACACTTCGTGCTGCGATTGATGCATTATTAGATGGTGAAGTAAATAAAGCACCATTAGCTGCAATGATTTCACAAGCAGATGCTAAAGTAGAAGAACAATATACTTCTACATCTTGGGCAGCAATGAAAGAAGTATACGATCGTGCAGTTGCATTATATGAAAATGAAGAGGCTGTTCAATCTGATGTAAGTGCGATGGTACTTGAATTAAATGCAGCAATTAAAGCATTAGAAAAACGTGCCGATAAATCAGCATTAAATGAATTAATTGCATCAGCAGAAGCTTTAGATATTTCTCGTGCTACTGCAGAAAGTCAAGCAGTATTTAACCAAGCATTAGCAGCTGCAAAAGTTGTAGCTGCAAACTTAGACGCAACAGAAGCAGAAATTAATGAAGCCAAAGAAACATTAAAAGCTGCCATGGATAACTTAGACTTTGGACAATTAAAAGCTGAAAACTTAATTAACAAATCTGCAAACGATGGAGTGACTGTTGTAAGCTCAACTTCAGGATATATTGGAGAAACAGCGGATAAAACATTAGACTACCGTAACACAACACACTGGCACTCAGATTGGTCAGATAGTTCTCAAACATTACCACAAGCCATTGTTTATGATTTAGGTAAAGAATATGCATTAAGTGATATTACCTTCTTACCTCGTCAAGATAGTTCTTACAATGGTGATATTACAGAAATGAAAGTTTATGTTGGAAACAGTGTTGATGCATTAGAATATGTTGATACATTTACATTTGAAAAAGGATATTCTGGATTAACAAACAGAACTGAATTCAAACGTATGATTGTACAAGCAACTGGACGTTATGTAAAAGTTGAAGTAACTAAATCAGCTGCCGATTCACAACAAGATAAATTTGCATCTATGGCTGAAATTCGCTTCTACGGAACTGAACCAAGTGAAGAACCAGAAGTACCAAGTGTTGATAAAACAGCATTATCTGAAGTAATTGATGCAGCTCGTTTAGTTATTGAATCAGCAGTAGAATATACAGAAGAAACAATGTATGCATTTGATCAAGCATATAACACAGCATTAGATGTTGAAGCAAATGAAAATGCAACGCAAGCAGAAGTTGATGCAGCCAAAGTAGCATTAGTAGCGGCAATGGAAGCTCTTGAAGAAAAACAACCAGAAGTTCCTTACCCAACAATTCCTGCAAAAGTTGAAAATGTTGTTGCGAAAGATTCAAACTACAAAACAATCACCTTAACTTGGGATGCATCTGAAGGAGCTACTGCTTACGATGTATATCGTAAAGCATACGACAGCGAAGAATTCAAACTTTACAAAACCGTAGAAGACACTACATTAGCAGTAAGTGGTGTGATGACTGGTAAAGAATATGCATTCTACGTAGTAGCTAAAAATGAAGATGGTGTTTCTGAAGCAAGTGAAACAGTTACAAAAGCGACTACATTACATGGTAAGGTAACATTAGCTATCGAACCAGTTTCAACTGCTACATTCAAATTAAGCTGGAACAAAATTGATGGAGCTACTCGTTACATTGTGTACCGTAAACGTAATGATGACAAAATGAAAAAAGTTCTTACATTAG
>JAXJYR010000185.1:0-12409 GCA_036306885.1 Longicatena sp. | reverse complement strand
ATTCTTTAGGATTTCCACCTTCATATAAAACTTTATAAATTTCATCAATAATTGGCATTTCAATTCCTAATTCTTTTGCTAATTCGTGTGCTATTTTAGCTGTTCGTACACCTTCTACTGTACGAGTGTTGTTTTTCCAGAAATATTCCGCACTATTGTGTGTACCAATTTCATATCCAGCTTGGAAGTTACGTGAATGAACAGAAGTACAAGTAACAACTAAGTCTCCAATCCCAGTTAATCCCATAAATGTTTCCATTCTTCCTCCATAAGCTGTCCCGAAACGAATCATTTCAGCTAATCCACGTGTAATTAAAGCAGCTTTTGTGTTATCACCATAACCAACACCAGCTAATACTCCACTAGCTAACGCAATGGCATTTTTTAAGGCAACTCCAATTTCACTACCAATTTCATCATTACCACGATAAATACGTAAATAATCATTAGAAAATAATTCTTGAATTAATTTAGCATCTGCTTCATTGATTGATACAGCACAAATTGTAGTTAACATACGCACTACAACTTCTTCAGCATGACTAGGTCCAATTAATGATACAACTGAACTTAAATGATCCTCAGAAATAGAGGCACGAATCACTTCACTCATACGACCATTTGTTACAGGATGAAATCCTTTGGCTGTATTCACAATAATTACTTTATGATCTACAATTTGGTCAATTTTTTTACATACATCTTCAATTGCAATACTTGGAACACTTAATACAATAACATCAGCATCTTTCATTACATTAAAGTCCATAGTTGCATGTAAATTTTCGTTTAACACAACATCTTTGAAGTATTTTGAGTTACGATGATTTAATTCAATATCATTTACCTCATCCTCACAAATACCCCAAATCGTTACATCTCTACCGTTGTCACATAATACTTGGGCAAGACCAGTTCCCCAGCTTCCACTTCCAGCTACTACACATTTCATATTCTTTACCTATTTCTTTCTCTTGCAATCAATCTTAATGTTGTTCCTCTAAATCCAAACGCTTCTCGTAATGAGTTTTCTAAGAAACGTTTATAACTAAAGTGTAATAATTCAGGATCATTTACAAATAATACAATTGTAGGAGGGGCAACACTAACTTGTGATGCATAATAAATTTTTAATCGCTTTCCTTTATGTGTTGGAGGAGGTGTCATTAATTGTGCGTCCATCAACACTTCATTTAATACATTTGTTTGAATTCGCATACAGCTGTTGTCATGTACTTCATCAATTAAAGGTAATAAAGTATTAACACGTGCTTTAGTTTTCGCAGAAACAAAGGCAATTGGTGCATAATTCAAATATAAGAATTGTGAACGAATTTCTTTTTCAATTTTCACCATCGTCATATGGTCTTTTTCGACAGCATCCCATTTGTTATATACAATAATAACTCCTTTTCCAGCTTCGTGTGCATATCCCGCAACGTGCTTATCTTGATCACGAATTCCTAATTCTCCATCGATAACTACTAAAACAACATCACTACGCTCAATCGCTGACATCGCACGTAAAACTGAATATTTTTCGATATTCTCATATACTTTACCTTTTTTACGAATTCCTGCTGTATCAATTACAACATAATCTTTTCCTTCTTGTTTAAAAGGCGTGTCAATCGCATCACGAGTTGTCCCTTCAATATTAGAGACAATAACACGATCTTGATTTAAAATCGCATTAACCAAAGAACTTTTTCCAACATTTGGACGACCAATTACACAGAAGCTAGTCATTCCTTCATATTCTTTTTTACTTTTTGCTGGGAATAAAGATACTAATTGATCTAAAATATCTCCCATTCCAATCCCATGCACACCAGATAGTGGCATTGGATCAGTTAATCCTAAATTATAAAATTCATAAATATTGTCAATAAATTGTGTATCATCGATTTTATTTACTCCTAATACAATTGGTTTTTTACTTCTTTTTAATAGTTGGGCGATATATTCATCATCTGGTGTAATTCCATCTTTACCATTTACTACAAATAAGATAACATCTGCTTCTTCAATGGCAATTTCAACTTGCATATTAATCTCATCACGGAATGGTTGATCGGCTAATTGAATTCCACCTGTATCAATGACACGAAATTCTTTCGTTAACCATTCACCTTTTCCATAAATACGATCTCTTGTTACTCCAGGAGAATCTTCTACAATACTTTTACGTTCTCCTAACATACGGTTAAAAATTGTCGACTTCCCAACATTTGGACGTCCAACAATTGCTATTACTCCACTAATCACAAACTTCAACTCCTTTATTTTGTTTTGTGATAATATCCATAATCGTAGCTACAACCTCATCAATTGACATATTTGATGTGTCAATTTCAGTTGCATCATCACATTTTGTTAATGGTGATACAGCACGATTCATATCTTGATAATCACGTTGTTCAATATCTTTTAAAATTTCTTCAAAATCAGCTTCAATTCCTTTAGCGATGTATTCATCATAGCGACGTTTTGCACGTGCTTGAGCACTCGCAACCATATAGATTTTTACTTCAGCATCTGGTAATACAACACTACCAATATCACGTCCATCTAAAATATACCCTTTATTTTTCGCAATACTACGTTGTAGATCAACTAATCCTTTACGTACTGCAGGATAAGCAGAAACTTTACTTGTTAACATAGAAATATCATTAGTACGAATAGCTAATGATACATCTTCATCATTTAAATAAACTTTTCCTTGTTCATCAAAACGAATATTTAAATGGTTCATTACTTCTGCCACTGCATTTTCATCATCTACATTCACATTTTGTACTTTACTAGCATAAGCTACACAACGATACATTGCACCTGTATCTAAGTGTGAATAATGTAATGTTTTAGCTAATAGCTTTGCAATCGTACTTTTACCTGCTGCACTAGGTCCATCAATAGCAATATTCATTCTCATAGTCCAAAACCTCCTGCTTTATAAATAGAAAATACAATAAATCCAATTAATACTAATAACAAGACAATTAGCACACCTAAAGCAATATTGAAGAATCTAGTTCTTTTATCTACATCATTACTTAGTTCATTTAATTCTGCTTCATAGCTTGCTAAGTTTTTCTTTAAGCGTTTTGTTTCTTCTACTAATTGTTTTTGTTGATTAGGTTTAGTTGATTCTTTTTCTTTTTTTACTACTTTTTCTTTTTTTACTACTTTTTCTTTAAGTGTATCATCAGTTGAAGCGTTTGGTAGAGCTTCTGCGATCATAAGTGCTTCCTCTTCTTCATCATCTGCTTCACTTGCCACATAAGTTTCTTCAATAATTTGTTCTTCATTATCAATATCAAAATGTTCTACTACAATATCAACATCTTCTTTTAAAGTTTGTTCAAATAGGGCTTGAACTTCTTTCACAATATCTTTTTTAGAACGGAAATCATCATCTGGACGTGGTTCATATTCTTCCTCAACCTCAGTAATAATATTACTTGTACGTTTTGGAAGACTTGAAATCTTAGTTAAAATATCTAACTCAGTGCTATCAACGCTACGATTTCCTTTTCGAATATTATATTCACGTACTTCACGCATAAAATCATCTAAATATTCATTTGTAAAAGAATGCTGTAATGTTGCTTGTACATCATCCTTTTTTGCATGCTTTAAGTCAACATCATCTGTTACTGCAGTTTTTTTGAATACAGTTTCATCAAAAGTACGTAATACATCTTCAGATGTAGTATTAGGTTGTTCAATATCATAGCTTGATTCTATCTCATTGCGTAAAGCTTCATATTTTTTAACACGGGATTTCTTTTCCATAGACACATTCCTCCTAGTCTACTATATATTATACACAATTTCTAGAGTAATTGGAAAGGTTTATCAAAAAAAAGAGCGTATTTTTTATAAATACGCTTACTTTTATTAACTATTTTGCACGTCCAGAGTATTTTCCGTCAGCAGTGTTAACTAAAATCATTTCACCTTGGCTGATGAATAATGGAACTTTAATTTCTAATCCTGATTCTAATACTGCATTTTTTTGTGCAGATGTAGCTGTGTCACCTTTTACTGCTGGTTCACATTCTACAACTTCTAAAGTAACTTTATCTGGTAAGATAACCCCAAGAATTTCACCTTCAAACATAGAAATGTTTACGTTGTCGTTTTCTTTCATGAAGTTCATTTCCCATTTTAATCCTGCAGTTGGAATTTCGATTTGTTCGTAAGTTTCGTTATCCATAAATACTAATACATCATCCATGCTGTATAAGTATTGCATTTCTTTTTTGTCGATGTGGGCTTTTTTTACTTTTTCTCCCCCACCCCAAGATAATTCTACGTTTGCTCCAGTTCTTAAGTTACGAACTTTTGCTTTTACTACCATCGCACTACGTGCTGTTTTGTTTTGACTTGAATCAAGTACTGTATAGATTTCTCCATCTTGTTGAATTGTAAGACCTGGTCTTAAGTCGTTTGAACTAATCATTTTATTCACCTTTCCTTATTCTAACCTATTTTATTTTAATGGTTTTATTATATTTGTCAATTTTATTTTGAATTTTTCGTAAATTTTTGACATAACTCTGTATATTCTACTCTTAAAAGATGCATCCATACACATATTACACTTACAAAGCATACATAAATGATTGATAAAAGCTTTATTTCTTGGAAGGATAATACAATAAATTGGATTAAAAAAATGAGTCCTGCATGAAACCATAAAAGCTTTATCAGAGTAGCATATCGCCGTGATAAAATGGTAATAGTAAAACTATAGATAAAGACCAATAATACATTTATTAAATACATTTCATCGACAAATAACAAAACTTGTCCTAATAACATTAGTAGTATATATGTGTTCAATCCAACCACATAATTCATGTATATCACCATAGTTAATATGCTATTTTTATCTAATGATATTCATAATCGATTAATTTATCTTCATTAAAATAGGCTTCTAAAACACAATTATCATAATATACATAGTAAACATGATCTATCTTATCAATTTTAAACTCATATCCCAGATATTGTTCATAAATTGGTAATTGTAATGGTTGATGAAAGTGTGTCGTGAAAACACTACGTAATGCATATAAATTTAATAATGCTTTTTGATTCAATAATTTATGATAAGTACTCATTTGATAAGCTAAAACATACGTATATGATACAATAACCAAGAAAATAATTAATACATAAAAAGTTGCGAAGCCATTACATTTTTTCACATAGAAACACCTCATATTCTTGTTGATTACGTTCGTAATAAAGATAGATTTTTTTATCCTTTTCAATAAAATATAAGTTATCAATTTCTTGTAGATATATGACATATCCTGGTTTTTTTACAAGTCTATGTTGATGATATCCATAGATTGCATCTTCAGTATATAGTTCAAAGCCATTTGTAGTGATTTCCTTTTGCGTACATAAATCCATTCGTATTTGATAGATCATTTGTAGGTCATCACTTAATCTTGGATGGTGATATATGTTTTTCACACTATTCATGATCGGTACTAGAAGTATCGATATCAAAGATATTATCATCAACGCTATTAGCATCTCGCTCAGTGTATATCCTTTTTGTTTCATATAACTCTAATACCTCCTCATTAAAAAAATGTTTCTGACGCATAAAGCGCTGATATGTATCAATACTTTGATACAACAAAACAACACAAAGTAATAATATAGTAAATGCCATTAATGTATCTTGTAATAAAAAGCCTTTAACGTAAGTCAAGCGAACCACTTCCTAACTGCATAACAATTTTGTCCTTACTATTGATAAAAGATATCGTAAGTGCTCTAGAACTATGTCCTTTGGCATTATAATGAAATGTAATATAAACAATCTCTAGCTCCTTTAATGTGAGTTGTTGAAAGCTACTTTTCACTTCTTTGCCATCTAATACGATAACATTGCGCTGATGATGGATTATCGCTTCATTTTGAGCTTGTAATAAAAATTCATATAGCACTAATATATCTTCTTTTATTTGGATATTTTTTATATACATTCTAGTAGGATATATGATTATAACCATACTTATTAAAAGTAGCACAATCATTGTTTCTAAAAGGGTAAATCCTTTATTTTTGGATATATGCTTCTCCATTATAAATACCTATTGTCGAACCATCTGGACAACGTCTTTGTCCTTCTTTTAAATATCCTTTTGATATCAACTCATTGATTGATGTAGGTGGGCTTAAATGCTCTATTTCATAAAGTAGAATTTGTGAATTAACAACTTCTACTAAAGCATCGCACCCCTTAGTACGAATAATATCTTCTTTTTGTTGTATATTAGGTAAAGTTAATAATAATACTAATGCAATGACTGATAACACTATCATCATTTCTAAAATCGTAAAACCATTTCTTAATTTCATAACTGTCCTCCTTGTTTAGATTGTTTCTAAAATAGATAAAGGTAATAGCATTATTTGAAATACAAATAATACTAACATTGCAATAAATAAATAGGCTGATACTTGTATTACAATTGTTAATTTGCGCATTGCATTTATTAATTTCTTTTGCGCTAAATCTAAATAGAACTGTATCATAGCCTCAAGGTTAGCTAAGGCAATTCCACGTTGCACACATTGTTGCCAATCATTATCAAAACAATTCATTAAACGATAAACATTTTGATAGGAATGTCCTTCCAATAAATATTCATGAATTTTACTCGCAATATATTTCATCCATAAGCTTTCACATTCTTGCATATGTAAAAAAATATCGATGGTCGATAACCCTTTTGATACAAACGGTATCATATAAGTCGCTAGCATTAAGCTAATATAAACACGAATGATTTTAATGTGTTTTGCACCTTTTAAAATAATAAACTTTCGGATATTCGCGTTGATACATAATATACAAATCATCATCATGATAAAAGAAACGATTAAAATAAGCGTACATAGTATATCCATACCATATACAAAATAGATCATATGATTGGTATCGATCATTGTAAAAGAACTGAGCATCAACGGTACTACAATTCGACTAAATAATTGTAATAACGAAAAGGCAAAAATAAATAAAAATAATGGATAAGCACACTTATTACGAAAATCTTTTAACAATATTCGATGGATTGATTTACGCTTCATCGCAGCTTCTATTGCCAGTTCAAGTGGTAATACTTTTAAAAAGAGTTTGAAATCATTTTGTAAATATTTTGGTAGACATTCATAAATAATCGCTTCAAAGGATTCACCCTTAATAAAGCTTTCATCCAGTTTTTTGGCGATGTTAGGAAAATAAATAATTGTTTCCTGTAAAGAATATCCATGTTTTAAATAAGTGATGAATAATTGTAAATCATTTTCGTTCTTAAGATATGTATTTTTGCGCATCTTCATCACAAATCCACCCCTTTTCATAAGCGATTTTGATTTCTGCTTCTAATGTACGATGTTGTGGTAATGATTCCTGCAACAAGGCTTTTTGTAAGGATTCTCCTTCTAATACCTCAAATACACATATTTTATGCTGATTATCTTTTTGGATAAATAACCTTTGACTACTTACCGCAACTAGGGCTACTTTTAAATCATCCATATCAATTCCAAATTGTTGTAGACGATATAAAACTCCTATTGCATTGCGAGCATGAATCGTTGTAAATACTAAGTGTCCACTTAATGCCAAACGAATCATCATCTTAGCACTTGTTTCATCTCTTACTTCTCCAATCATTACGACATCAGGATCGTGTCTCATTAATTCTTTAATTCCATATTCATAAGTAAAAGAAGCTTTTTCATTAATTTGTAATTGAATATAACTATCATCGACAATTTCAATCGGATCTTCTAAGGTTACAATTCGTTGTGTTCCTCTTAATGCAATATCTTTCATACAAGCATGTAAAGTTGTTGTTTTACCACTACCAGTTGGGCCACTTAAAACAATTAATCCACTAGAGAGCTGACACCATCTTTTAAAGCTATCAAGATGATGGGTTGGAATGATATCATTTAATAACAGCTTTTCATGATGATTTAAAATTCTTAGTACAGCAGTAAGGTTTTGGGTTGTGCTTAAATAAGAAAAGCGAAAATGTAATTCATTTCCTTGGAATTCATAAATAAAGTTACCACTTTGTCCTAAATAACCACTTCCTAAATCTAAATGAGCAATATAGCGTAAATAATTTAATAACGATTCATCAATTATCGTACTTTTAATCTCTTGTAAACCATCCTTTCCTCGTAATGTAGCTTTAATTTTTGATTGTACTCGTGTAAAGTGAATATCACTTGCTTGATGTTTCATTGCTAATGCAATTAGTGCATGAAAACGACGTTTCATATCCTCACCTCCATAAACTATATACGAAAAAGGAAGAATAAATTAAAAAAAGCATTTCTGATTTTAAAGTGGTTCAAAAGTCAAGGACTAATTCTTGACAGTTGTCACTAAAAATGAAATGAGCATATCATTACACTTCGTGTGTAATTACATGCTCATTTTTCCTTGCGTTGTATCCTATTTTGCTATACTCATTTTGTATAGAATGTATTTCTTAGCACGTCAAAAAGTTCTCCAATTGGAGAATTTTTTAAATTCATTAAATGTAGATTATATTAGTAAATTGCTGATATCTCGTTTACGTAATTCATTTCAATATAGTTTTTCCAATTTTGTGGATTACTTAATTCTTCTTTTACTTTAGGTGTTGCACTTGTGTAAAATCTTACTGCTACTTTTGTTTTCTCTAATAATTCTTCTAATTTTTTAATTTGATTATCCGCCATTTCTTTGACACGTTCCCATTTTCTGATTTCTGTACGAAGCTTTTTTTGATCTCTTGCCATGATAAAGGGTGGATTTAGTGATAGTTCTTCTTTCTTTTGTCTCGCTTTAGCTTTTTGTTCTTCTAGTCTTTCCAACTTGGCTTCAACTAGCTGTTCAATTGTCATTAGCTCATTTGCTTTTACTCCATAGTAATTATCTAGTGGATAAATCCCTGTTACACAATATTGATAATATTCCACAGGAGTTAATCCAGCTAATGCATATTGATATCTTTTTGTGTTAAATACACTAATATATCCATCAATCAAGTGTATCACATCATCTAAACACACACATCTAGCGATAATATCTAATATCTCACATTTCATTCTTCCAAAGAAAGATTCGATAGGTGCATTATCTTGTGAATTACCTCTATCTGACATTGATTGAATAAATCCTTCATCTTTCAAAATTTCTTGGAATTCTGTTGATAAATATTGACTCCCTTGATCAGAATGAATGTATACTTTTGATTGTGCTTTTAGTTCTTTTTGATGTTTATCCATCATGTTGTTATATGCGTTCTTAACCAATTGTGTTGTCATACGTTTATCTACACTATAACCAAGTATTTCATTTGTATATGCATCTTTAAAAGCGCACATGTAGACACATGTACGATTCATACCGTAATAAAGATAAGTAATATCTGTTAATATAATTTGACGAGGTGCTTGTTTGAAGTTTTGCTGAATGTAATTTTGCTTTGTTGCACACTCATGAAAATGCGTGGCTTGACCTTTATACGCATCTTTTTTAGGCCGTTTTGCCACTAAGTTCATCACATTCATCAATCTTCTAACTTTTTTCACATTCACTACCAATCCATAATCTCTCCACAAGTGTGTTCGAAAGGTACGTTTACCCGGTACAAATCCAAGTTTCTTTATAATACTACGCATATTTTCTTTAACTTGATTTTCTTCATATTCTTTTTGCTTTCGACTACCATCTTTATCTTCAAATCTTACCAACCAGTTATAATAACCACTTTTACTTACACCTGTCATCTTGAAGCACTTCGTTTTTGGATAACCATTTTCTTTTTGCTTCTGCTTTTCTATAAAGTTATGTGCGATTAAAAACTTATCTAGATTTTCTTTTCGTTCGTCAAGGATGTAATGATTTCCTCCAATTCTGACGGCATTTTTTTTTGAAGTTCCACTAGTTCTTCTAAATAAATATTTCTAGCTTTTAAATAAGCTAATTCTTCTTGCGGTGTTAAGTCTCCCATCATCTCTCTTGTGGCACTTCCGTCATAGTTTGATGGATCGATTGTATACATATCATCAATCTCCATTGCTTTTGCACGTTGTGCTGCTGCATAAGCACGTTCTTTTCCTAATGCGTTTACGTCAAAACCTAATGATTTATATGCCTCTACGGCACCCATACCTGCTTCTAACTTTTTGTGTAATGCGATATAAAAGTCTTTTGTATAAATTAATCTTGATCCGTTTAAATCTTCAACGAAGTCGTTATCTGTTGCTTTATAAATAGCTTCCCAATTTACGTTTTTACTCATAATTCGTTATCTCCACTTCTATAATTTGTAGGCTAAATGCTTCTTTTTCTTTTTAGTAGTACGTAATGGAAGATGAAAATCCCCCAGTAAACCTAAACCCCCAAAAGAGATTTAAATCATCATACTAGCTAAACTTTAGAAAAGTATATCATAGTTTGATGATAATTATAATGCTCCAATATCTTTTGCTCGGTTCTTAGCCTTTTCGATTGCTACTTGTCGCATTTTTTCATACTTTGTTCTTTCGATTGATAAATAATTAATGAACTCTTCATCGTTCATCTGTAGTAGGTATTTTTCAAACTCATTTGGTGTCATTTTGTTTCTTGTCCATTGTGGTCTTTCGTTATTGTAATAGTCAATATATGTTATAACTTTTTGAGTGACTTCTTCTAGAGTACTACAGTTTTGATACTTACACTCATCTTTAAAATGACCAAAAAATGATTCTTGTGATGCATTATCCCAACAGTTTCCTCGTCTCGACATAGATTGTTGTAAATTCATGTCTTGAATGAGTTTCTGGAATTCATTAGACATATATAAAATCCCTTGATCACTGTGAAAGATTCCATTTTCTTTTAATTTATAGTCACTTAATCCTAAAAGTGTTCTTTTTGCCAGATTAATGTCTTGAGATGAACTTACTATTACACTTAATATTTTTCCACTACTAGAATCTTTTACACATGATAAATATGCAGTTTGATTGTTATCGTACTTTAAATAAGATACATCTGTTAGTAGAGTTTCCATTGGTTTACATAGTCTGAATTGACGTTTTAATAGATTTTCTTTTTTGTTGTTTTCAATTAGTTTTCTATTTGCTGTTCTACTTGAATTTGATTTTCTAACGTTGCATACCAAATTATATTTATGCATCAAACGAAGAATTTTATTGCGACTCATTTTTTTGTTTTCTAAACGAGGAAGCATCATATAAACCATACGTGAACCTTTAGGAATTTCTTTATATTCTAAAACTGCTTTAATGCTTTGAGCATCCAATTCATCTTTTCGTTCTTTGTTTAATTCATATACACCATAATTATCGTTTTTTAAAATGGAGTAGTAGTTTGTTTTAGATATACCAATCGTACGAAGTATTGAAATAACGGTGTATTCTTTTTCTACGTCTTTGGGTAGTACTGATATCCATTTACATAATGCTTTTCTTTTCATCTTTGAATACGTACTCAATTCTTTCTTGATGTTATCAAAATTCAAATGAATCAACTGTTTCAATGCTTTATGTTTATTTCGTTGAATCAAAAGATAAAGTGATGAAGTTTCATCAATCGATGTTTCATCTTCTTTGTGTTGCCAATGTGTTAATTTGTATTTAATTCGATTTTTTAATGAAACATTTAAATCTTTATAATCAATACAGAAGATATATAGGATATCGTCAATTGATAAATTGTTTATGTATACAGATGCCTCATTAAAAAAATGATGATTTAGTACGAATTGAGACTTTGTGATTCTCTGGATATAGGGATGATTATGATATTTCTCCTTTATTGAATCTGTATGTATTGAGCGTTCTACTATGTCGTTTTTTTCACCATCAAATAGTTTTTTTAGTTGATAAATACGTTGGTATCCAACTTTTTCAGGATTAATGTTATTTTTGATTAATCCTTCTTCAATGCTGATTGAAGGATAATTATGATATAGTTCTTGAATGAAATCATATGAAAAAGAAATACCTTTCTTCTTCTTTACAAATTTACCTGTAGATAATAAATAATCATTGATTTCAGCAGTAGAACGATACGAAAGAGAGTTTACGCCAAAAGATTTATTGCAGGCTCCTGATGGTTTGTTGTGTCTTTTAAAATTAAGATTAATATTATTAATTATTTGGTAAGGTATAATATCATATCCAAAAGTTTTATTTAAAATGTTTCTAAGTGTACTTACTTGAGGTTGTAAAACCCACTGTTCATAAAGTTCCATTCTAAATTCATATGTAAACGTAAGACGATTAGCTCTCACATGCTTAACTTCAGATCGTTGTTGAAGAATTTCAATTTGTTCTTCTGTAAAATAATTGT
>JAXJYR010000184.1:0-8918 GCA_036306885.1 Longicatena sp. | reverse complement strand
GTATCTGTAATATACACTAACTTTTCATTTTGCGTATGAATCACATATCCAACACAATCATCACTATCATGACTCATCGGTAACACTTCAACCATAAAACCTTTAATGTAAAAACGTTCAAACGGAGTCACAAAGTGGGTATTAGAATTTAATTCTTTGACACTGTAGGTTTTAATATCTTTAAATAATGATAAAGCCGAAACATGGTCCCGATGAGAATGGGTAATTAACAGCGCATCGACATGTTCCACATTCACATTTAATTGTTGAAAACATTTTTTCAAATACGTCTTGGTAGTTCCACAATCAATCACAATCGTTGCGTCTTGATGAGAAATAACACAGCAATTCCCTTTAGAACCACTCGCTAACAATTGAAAACGCATTAAGAGTGCCCCTCCTTAGCGATATTAAAGAAGGCCGAAATAGATTTTTGAAATGCCAATTCAATTTTGGCAGTAGCTCCATTACGATGCTTCGCAATATCAACATCGGTTTTTTCTGTTGCGCTTGCATCTTTTTTATCATCTTTTTCTTTACTATAGTATTCTTCACGATATAAAAACATTACAATGTCGGCATCCTGTTCAATCGCTCCTGATTCACGTAAGTCTGAAAGCATTGGATGTTTATCTGGTCTTGATTCAACGCTACGTGATAATTGCGACAAGGCAATAACTGGACATTCCATCTCACGCGCTAACCCTTTTAGAGAACGTGAAATTTCGGAAATTTCTTGTTGGCGGTTATCAGAACCACGTTTACTTGAACCACTAATTAATTGAAGGTAGTCAATTACAACCAAATCTAATCCGTGTTCACTTTTTAATTTACGACACTTCGAATAAATATCTGCAATACGAATATTAGAACTATCATCCACAAATAATTTCCCTGCCATCAATTCATTTGCTGCTTCATTGATACGGTTAAACTCATCATTTGAAAGAAATCCACTTCTTAGTTTATTTCCTTCAACACTACTTTTCGCTGATAAAATACGTTTCATCAATTGTTCTGCTGGCATCTCTAACGAGAAGATAGCAATAGCTCCACTATTGTAGAAGCTCGCATTTAATGCTAAATTTAGCGCGAACGCTGTTTTCCCCATCGCTGGACGTGCTGCTAGGATAATCAAATCTCCGCGTTGAAACCCATTGGTAATACGGTCCAAATCAAGATATCCGGTTTTAATTCCCGTCACATGAGAATCGGCATTACGTAAACGAATCAATTCACTTAACACTTCTGAAATAACCATACGACTACTTTTAAAATCAGTAGCGCGGCGATCTCTTGTTACTTTTAAAATATCGCGTTCTGCTTTATCTAAAACCTCATCAATCCCAACACTGGCATCATATCCATTTTCGACGATTTCTTGTGCTGTATAAATCAAACGACGTAAATGGGCTCTTTCCTTAATTAATTCTATATAGTGTAGTGAGTTTGCTGGTGAAATAGCAGTATCACTCAACTTAATAATATAATCAATTCCTCCAGCCAATGATAACTCATCCTTATCTTGAAGACGTGTTGTCAAGGTTGTTACATCAATCGGTTTGTGTGCGTCGATAATATCTTGCATCGCATGGTAAATACGTTGATGAATATCTAAATAAAAATCATCTGCTAACAACCCTTGATCACTAACAATCGATACAACATGTGGATAAACTAACATTCCACCTAGAATTGATTGTTCAGCTTCCAGTGAATGAGGAAGCTCTTTTACGCTAGCCATTTTTTAATACGTGCCCTTTACATGCACGCGAATCACACCGATTACTTTATTTTTGTATAAATCAATTTTAACATTCGTATAACCTAATGAAGTAATGGTTTCTGAATCAATAATTTTACGTTTTTCAACACGAATATTGTGTTTTTTAGCCAATTGTTCGACGATTTGTTTTGTCGATACACTTCCAAACACTCGCCCATCTTTTCCACTTTTCACTTGGAATTCTAATACAATGGTCTCTAATTTAGCTTTGGTAGCCTCTGCTTGTTTTTCTTTTTCTTGTTCTGCAAGCTCTGCTTGACGATTTTGTTCATCCAATGTTTGCATACTTCCTTTTGTTAATTGCACCGCTAGTTTTTGACGAAACAAAAAGTTTTTTGCATATCCATCACTAACATCTACAATTTCACCTTTTTTTCCAACTTTTTTAACATCACTAAGCATGATTACTTTCATCTTTTTCTTCCTCCTTGTTTTCCTCTAAATATTGTTTAATACATTGTTCTAATTCTTCTTTCAATAGTGGCACACTAGTATTAGCGCGTTGTAATCCTGCAGCACTAAAGTGTCCTCCACCATGCATTTTTTCTAATATCAGCTGAACATTTACTTGTCCTTTAGAACGTGCTGATATTGCCACTTCTTTATCATTCATACGAGCAATAACAAAGCTTGCATCTACACCCTTAATATCTAACAAAGAGTCTGCCGCCTGTGACATTAAGGTTCGGGTTGTGATTTTTTCATCATCTACTGGTGCAATTACCATATTATGCTCTAAACGATAGCTTGTTTTCATAATATTTGTTTTTGCTTCAAACTCTTGGAAATTTTCTTTTAACATTCCATCAGCCGCCACAGTATCGGCACCAGCTTTTTTCAAATATGCTGCTGCTTCAAAGGTACGCATCCCACTACGTTGACGGAAACGGTTTGTATCTACTAATATTCCTGCATACATAATCGTTGCTTCTTCTTCACCAATCATTCCAGCATGGCTTTGATATTGCACAAATTCACTTACCAACTCACACGTTGAACTCGCACTTGTTTCCACATATACAAGCAATGGATTACGAATAAAATCTTCCCCTCGGCGATGGTGGTCAATAACCGCAATCTTTTTCGCTACAGCTAAAGTTTGTGGAGCACCAGTTTGGGTTGGGTTATTATGATCAACAAAGATGAGTAAATCCTGTTCATTCACAATCAAATGTGCATCATCATCACTAATAAACTGATGACGGGTTTTGAAAACCGCATCATATTGTTGCATCGCCTCAGCAAGTTGATTTTCACAACCACTAGGTCCCATCACAATATATGCATCATGTCCTAGCGAACGTGCCAATGATGACATACACAATGCACTTCCCATACAGTCAAAATCCATCTCACGATGTCCGACAATGAAAATGCGATGTGCCTTTTGCATCGTTTCTTTTAAAGCCTGTGATAAAACACGTGCTTTAACTTTAGAACGTTTTTCACAAGCTTCACTATTTCCACCAAAGTAAGTTACATTTTCACCGGATTTTTTAAACGCAACTTGATCTCCACCACGACTTTGCGCCAATTCCAATAAATCATTTACCATATTATCTAATTCTTGAATATCATCACTACCATGAGCAAATGACATACTTAAAGTAATCGAAACATCGATTTCATCAGCATTATGGCGAATTTCCGATAAAATGGAGAACTTATCTTTTTTTATCGCTTCAAAGATACGTTCATTTAATACTACTAAAAAACGATCGCTTCGTAAACGACGAATTAACATTCCATAGCGTTTTGCCCAATCAATTACTGGTTGTCTTAATCCAGTATTAATCTGAGCCATTTTCCCTTCATCTTCGTATTGTTGAACTTCCATATAATTATCAAGCTGCAACAAACCTAACACTAAACCATCTTCTTTAAAACGACGTGAAATATGTGCAAAGCGTGTAACATCCTTCACAAATAAAACGCGTCCATTTTCTTTTTTCGTAATTTCATAAAAGAAATCACCATCATGAATATTAATCTTTTCTAGCTTTCCAATCACCAAATCATTTAATCGTTGGTCCCAAAACGACAATTTACGCCCTAATAAAGACGCTTTACGTGATGCCATAAACTCAGATAACCAAGTGATGTTGTATTGTTCATCATAGCTAATGATTCCCATCATCGCAACATCTAAAGCCTCTTTCACATCATGACCAAGCACTCTAGATAAATCCAAGTCTAATTTTTCTTTTTCCTTTTTGGCTTTTTGGTGCATATATAATACTGCCCAAACTAAAATAGCGACATGATATACAATCATAACTAATATCGCAATTGTGGAGAATAAATCAGCTTTTACAAAGTAAATACCAGCAGCACATAGCAATTCTAATACTACAATCATAAGTATTTGTACTTTTAAGTCTTGTAAATGCTTCATTTTTTAATCACCTCAAAACTTTTCTAAAAATTTCCATCTAAAATCATACCATGCATCCACCAATCCAATGAACATTAATATTTCACGTAAAAATGGTACAAACAAAGCAATCATTAAAAGGAAGACTAACAATCTTTTAGAGCGCATTGGTATCAACACTAGACACACAACCGCCCCAAATAAAGAACCTACCAACAACACACTTAAGTAGCTTAAAAGGATGATAGGATGATTTACATATTCCCATTGTAACATATTTCCAGTCAAATAAACTACTAAAACAACGATAAACACGAACGCGATACGTTTAGATAAACGCCAATCCATAATTGATTGCATTGGGCGATGGGCAATTTTAAAACGCTTTAATAGTATAAACACTACAAAATGTAACGCCACACTTTGAAGTACCGACATCCATAAAGTAGCATAAACATATATACTCATTAGTTGTGATGCACTTAATGAAAACTGTAACGATTGCAAGGTTTGAGCTGTCCATTCTAGTTCCATTTCTAAATCATAGCCAAAAAAAGTTGCGAAAATAATCGTTGTCAGAAAATAACATAACCCCATGATTACAACATTTACACCAAATAACGTTCCGTGTTGAAACTGTTTATGAATCCCATAACCATACCATAAACCTAATAGATTCGCTATCAAAGCATATATGAACATCGTCGGTGTTGCGAAAAACAAACAAGCAATCGCATTAGCGAAATAAACTCCAACCCCTTCTTTTGAGGAATAAAACAGCGTATATAAACAAATCGGTAACGCCAACAATAATAATAACAGAAGTTCACTCAATCCTCCTAGCATCCGATCCAATAACACCGCAACTAGATTTAAGGCAATACACATTGCCCCCATTGTCAGCGATTTTACACTATAATTCATAATACACCTCCATTCATCTATACGAATTTGTATTTATTTTATTAAAAAATTATTCCTCCGCATGTTAGCACACGGAGGAGAAATTTATTGTAAAGTATTGTAATTATAGCCCTACTTTACTATTTTGTAAATACGTATTTTGATAACACAAGGTTTGCATTTGTTAGCATCTTTCATCTTTTTACTGTGCACAAAAAAAACACCTTGTCTCAACAAGGTGTTAACTAGTAATTTATTATTCTTGAACGTAAGGTAATAAAGCCATTTGACGTGCACGTTTGATTGCAGTTGCAAGCATACGTTGGTATTTAGCACGAGTTCCTGTTACACGTCTAGGGATAATTTTACCATTTGCAGAAATAAAACGTTTTAATAATTCTACATCTTTGTAGTCGATTGACTCAATTTTGTTTTTAGTAAAGTAACATACTTTTTTACGTCCCATACGTTGTTTTTTGAAAGCCATAGGTATTCTCCTTTCTGCCACCATTAGAATGGCAAGTCATCACTGGCGATATCTAAAGTGTCGCCTCCACTGAAATCATTTGAATATGATGGTTGTCCACCATAATTTTGGTTAAATCCTGTTCCAAAACCAGCATTGAAGTCATTTCCATAAGGTTGTTGAGGCATTCCATAATTAGAATTCATCTGACCCATGTTTTGATTCATTGGCTGATTCATCATTGGTTGGTTCATACTTGGCTGTCCATTTCCTTTTGGTTCTAGGAATTGAACACTGTCTGCCAATACTTCTGTTACAAAGACACGACGTCCACCTTGATCATCATAGCTTCTTGTTTGAATACGACCTTCTACACCAACTAAACTTCCTTTGTGTGTATATTGTGCAACAACATCTGCTGTACGATTCCAACATACACAGTTAATAAAATCAGCAGTTGGTTGTCCTTCAACCTTTTGCCCACGACGATCACAAGCAACTGTAAATGAGGTTACGCTAGCACCATTTGGTGTTTTACGACTCTGTGGATCTCTTGTTAAGCGACCTACTAGAACAACACGATTAATCATGTTTCCTCACTCCTTCTTATTCTTCGTCTTGTGTTTTTACAACCATGAAACGAACAACGTTGTGGTTGATACGAGCTTTACGTTCGAATTCGTGAATTCCTTCGTTGTTAGCTGTAGCGTTAATTACAACATAGTAACCTTTTTTCATGTGTTTGATTTCATATGCGAACTCTTTTACACCCCACTCATCAACAGAATCGATTGATCCTCCGTTGTCAGTAATGTTTGCGTGTAATGCGTTCATTACTTTTTCGCGTGCAGCGTCTTCTAATGATGCGTTCACAATGTACATGATTTCATATTTTTTCATTCTGTACACCTCCTCTTGGTCTAAATGGCCCATTTCTGAGCGAAGAGTAGAAAATAGCCTACTCAATTTCATATTATAACAAAATTCCAAACCATTTGTAAAGTTCTTTTTTTATTTTTTTAACATATAACATTAACCTTTAAACTTATTTCGTTTTTGTAATGTTTTCTTAAATTTTGTTATACTTTTACATTGAATGAAAAGTTTTCATGTTTTATAATGAAAATTACGAGGTGATTATCATGGAGAAAGGTTTAATGACCGAAGGAAACATATGGAAACAACTCATTTTATTTTCGATACCGTTATTATTAGGTAATCTCTTCCAACAATTATATAATGCTGTGGATAGCGTCATTGTTGGACAGTTTGTATCATCGCAAGCATTGGCTGCAGTTGGATCTAGTTTTCCTTTAATCAACTTATTAATCAGTTTTTTTATGGGTTTATCATTAGGTGCTGGAGTTGTCGTATCAAAGTATTTTGGTGCTCGAGATATTGATAATATGCGAAAAAGCATTCATTCATCAATTGTCATTACTTTTATCATTGGAGTTATTATGACCTTTGTAGGAATTCTAGCATGTCCCATCATCTTAAGATGGATGCAAACTCCAAGTGATGTAATTAATGATTCGATAGTATATCTTCAATTTTATTTTGGCGGAATTCTTTTTACGATGATTTATAACATTGGAAGTGGAATCTTAAGAGCCGTTGGTGATACCAAACGACCTTTATATTTCTTAATCATATGTTCGATTATAAATATTATTTTAGATTTACTCTTTATCATTTTCTTTAAAATGGGAATTGCAGGAGCTGCCTATGCCACTGTAATTTCACAAGCTATTTCTGCCATACTTACCATGTTATTACTTATTAATACATCTAATGAATATAAAATATCTTTTAAAGAATTAAAACTTTATCGCGAGCAAACCAAAGAAATTATTCGAGTGGGAATTCCAAGTGGTATCCAAAATGCAGTTGTCGCTATTTCAAATGTAATTGTCCAAAGTAATATCAATAGCTTTGATTGGGTTGCGATGGCCGGATGTTCTGCTTGTCAAAAACTAGATGGTTTTGCGATTATGCCAGTTCTTAGCTTCTCAATGGCATTTACTACTTTCACCGGACAAAACATCGGTGCCAAACGTTATGATCGTGTCAAACAAGGTGCTAAAATTGGTTTAATTTTATCCCTATCTACTATTATTTGTATTTCCGCTACATTATTATATTTTGACGAACAACTATTATCGATTTTCTCTGATGATCCAGAGGTAATCAAATATGGATTAATGATGATGCATACCCTAATCCCAATGTATTTCTTGTTAACCATCACCCATGCATTAAATGGTATCATTCGTGGTGCTGGTAAAACCAAAGTACCAATGCTAGTTATGATTGTATGTTGGTGTTGTATGCGTATGGCATGGATATTAACTACTGTACCATTATTCAATGATATTCAATTTGTCTTCTATGGTTGGCCAATCACTTGGGCCGCAAGTTCTCTATGGTTAATCATTTACTACTGTAGTCATAAGTGGTTACCAGAAGCTTATCAAAAACAATCATAAAACCAATCAACTTAAAATAGACCTTGTAAATAGGAGTATTTTCCTAACAAGGTCCATTTTATTTTGTGCATATGCATATTCTTTAGGTGTGGGATTATTTTATTCTTTTACACTTACAAAACTAAATTGATTTTGTCCTGCATTAATTTTAAAAATTGGTGATAATTCTGCTGGAGATTGCATACCTTGTTCAGGTCTTCTTCCTGGTTCCATTCCTTGTGGTGGTTCAAAACCTTCTGGTGGTTCAAACCCTTGTGGTGGTTCGTTACCATTTGACGGTTCAAAGCCCTCAGGATGTTCCATTCCATTAGGAGGTTCTGGTCGTTCTCCTTGTTCAAAGCCCCCTGGTTGCATTCCTGGCATCATACCACCCTGCATCCCTTTAGATGCCACAAGCTGTTTTTCACCTTGATAGAAGGTATATTCTCCTTCTATTAAATCATCGCCCGCAATAATCATATAAGTAAAATCATTTTCAGGTGTGTAGGACGCTACTACCTTATCATCTTTATCTTTTAAAGTATAAGCTTGATTTCCTTTTTGTCGATTCGCAAATTGGAACACCACATAGGTTTGAGAACCACCCGCAATATGATCTAACATATTACCTGTTGCACAAATGGTTCCACCATTAATATAGATTCCTTTATCCGAATCAATTCCAGCATCACCACTCGTCGCACATGCTTGTGCATTTAAGGTTCCACCATTGATAACTAACCAACCATTAGAGTCAATTCCATCTCCTTCACCTGTAGAACCATCACATTTAATATTTAAGTTTCCACCATTTAATGTTGTTACTGAAATATTATCTTCATTCGTATTGATTCCATCATTTCCTGATGTGATGTTAATGACACCACCATTGATAGTTAAGTGAAGTTCAGAATCCAACCC
>JAXJYR010000183.1:0-6204 GCA_036306885.1 Longicatena sp. | reverse complement strand
TTATAACATGAATTTCAATAAAATGTAGGACTTATTTAATAAGATAAAAGAAAAACATCTTAACTAAAAAGTTAAGATGTATAGTGATTAAAGTGCTTTTA
Source organism: Longicatena sp. (assembly GCA_036306885.1). Lineage (GTDB taxonomy): Bacteria > Bacillota_I > Bacilli_A > Erysipelotrichales > Erysipelotrichaceae > JAXJYR01. The sequence goes on along the minus strand of JAXJYR010000183.1, from coordinate 6,103 downwards.
ATTTTTGAATGATTTCTTCTACTTGCGTAATTGCTTTACCAACATTATCATAGGCATCACAAATTTGTGCTAAAACTTGGCTATTTCCATAAAGTCCATCCCAAAAAAAGTCAGAGAATGCCGCTAGAGAAAAGAAACTTAAATCAACTTGAAGTAAATTGTCTACATCTTTTAATTCTTCCTCAAAATGCATGATATATGTTTTGGCTTCATTGATACATTTTTCAGCTTGTCTCATATAGAGACGTTTCGGAATGTCGAAAATATCTAATCGAAAAACATCTAACCATCCATAGTTTTTTGCTTTTTTTAAATGTTTATGAGCCTCTTGTAGCTTTTCTAAGACAATCGTTGCAGCTTGAATCGCTTCTTTGATTTCATTTGTTTTTTCCATAAACAACAACTCCTAATATACACTTAAATTATAACATTTTTTTCAAAGATTAGTTAGAAATTTGGTTGACATTCAATTGTGTGGATTTCATTGGTGAATGGATGGATAAAGCTTAAACGCGTTGCATGTAGCATCATGCGTTCCTTACTTGCTTTACCATATAACTTATCATGTAATAAAGGATGTCCAATACTAGCTAAATGAACACGGATTTGATGGGTTCTTCCTGTTTCTAGACGACATTCAATATAAGTTTGATTTTTACCATGCTTTAATACTTTGACATGGGTACATGCATCTTTTCCACTTGGTGATATACGCATCTTTTTGGCATCATGGCGATCTCTTCCGATTGGTTTATGGATGGTTTGATTGTTTTTAAGAATTCCTTGACATATGGCGATATATTCACGATGAATCTTTTTCTCACTTAACCATTGATCAAACAAAGGGTGAAAAAAGGTACGTTTACAAAAGAATACTAAACCACTTGTCTCATAATCTAATCGATGAATGGCTCGTACTTTATAAGGATAATTTTTTTGATGATAATAATATGCTACGCGATTATATAAGGTATGGTTGGTATTGGTACCATCAGAATGAACTAATAAATAAGCAGGCTTATTCACAATTAAGATAATTTCATCTTCATAACAAATATCAATAGGCTTCGCATCAAGGGCAATCTCATCCTGCTCATCTAACATTTGAATTGTGACGATATCATTTGGCATTAAATGAGTATTTTGTTTTTTGGCAATACCATTGACATAAAAGCCGTTTTGATAATGAAAATAACGTTGTTTTTTACCAATATGATATTGTTCAAAGATTTGATCACTATCCATTTCCTTTTCTATGATAATGGTTAAGATATTTTCATTTAATGAAAGTTGCATTGTGTTCACCTCAATGAAATGGTATCATAAAATTGATAAAAAAGATAGGTGGGATAAATATGCGTTTAGAAGTATGTTGTGGAAGTTATGAAGATGCATTAGTGGCAATTAACAATGGTGCCCATCGCATTGAATTAAATAGTGCATTATATTTGGGAGGACTAACTCCAAGTATGGCAACGATAAAAGCGGTTCTAGAAATCGCAAAAGCAAAAGGAGTAAGTGTCATTGCGATGATTCGTCCGCGTGGTGCTGGTTTTTGTTATAACGAATATGAAATTCAAATGATGTTTGAAGATGCCAAATTATGTTTAGAAGCCGGTGTCGATGGTCTAGCATTTGGTTTTTTAACCAAAGAACGTATGATCGATATTGACTTAACCAAACAAATGAGTGATTTAATTCATGCTTATCAAAAAGAAGCGGTGTTCCATCGTGCTTTTGATTGTGTAGATGATTTAATGCTTGCAACAAAGCAATTAATTGATTGCAAGGTGGATCGTATTTTAACGAGCGGGGGACAACCAACAGCACCACTTGGAGTAGAGGTACTTGCGAAGCTTCAAGCACAATTTGCTCAAGAAATTGAAATTTTAGCAGGCTGTGGTATCAATGCCGATAATGTCATCGCCCTTATTGAACAAAGTAAGGTAAATCAGGTTCACTCCTCTTGTAAAGATTATGCTAGCGATGTAACTACCAGTGGAACATATGTGAATTATGCTTATTATGAAGGAGTACATCGCAATGATTATGAATGTGTCGATGCTAAAAAAGTTGAAGCCATGATACAAGCATTGTCAAAATACCATAAATAAGACAAGCATATAAAGCATGTAGTAATCGATATTTTAAAAAGGTAAGATAATTTAATTTGATTTGATCTAAAAAACTAAAATATTGAAGATGAATACATAAGCCATTAAAACATAATAAAGATAAGATGCCATATTCTTTTATCATAGAAGAAAATGGCATTTTATTTAATGTGAAGATACCATTACTAAACTCTATGATAATTTGTATAAAATTGGACACAGTAGAAGGTAGAAAAGTACACCATAATTGTGAAGTAATCGAACACAACATTACAAAACCACAGATACAGACAATGACATAGATACTATCCATCATGACTTTATTTAAAGGATATTTTTTGTGAGTTATAATGGAATTGGTGTGAATAGGTTGTGTTCTAGTTTGAAGTAATAATAAAAATACACCTAATAAATGGGCTATATATAATATTATACCTTTTGAAATAGAATGGAGAAGATTGATACCACAAGTAAATAAAATAAAAGATGGTGCGATGAGACAACAAGTATATAAAATACGCTTACTTGCAGCTAAGGATAATTGATTATGTTGGTATGCTTTTTGAATGATTCTAGCACCACTAGGCATCCCAATGAATATACAAGTATAAACATAATGTATCGCACTATGATCGATATTTAATGTTTTTTCTAGTTTAGGAAAAGAAAAGTGTTGAAAAAATTGATTTTCATATAAATAACGAATACAAACCATCCCTAAGAATAACGAAGGAACTAAATGTTGTATACATATATTTAAAGCATCTGTACTGTTTTGTAAGACTTGTTGACCATGAACTAATGCTAATAAAAAACTAGCTAATAAAAAGTAAGTCATATTATCACCATTCTATTTTACGTTTTGATAGACAGTATATACCTTTTTTTAACGTTTAGTACAATTGTGCATATCATAGGTAGTATGTTAGGATAAAATGAAAAGAAATTTGCTTGCTTTGGCAAAAAAAGGTTAATCCTTTGAATAATTTATGGTATACTCTACAAGTTAAATAAGATAGGATGTGTAAAAAATGATAGGTTTATTAGCGAAGAAATATATTAAGGACTATCAAAATTATGAAGCGGAAGCTGTACGTAATGCATATGGTAGTTTAACTTCCATTGTTGGAATTGTGAATAACATTGTGTTGTTTGGTTTAAAGTTTTTAGCGGGAACTATAGCAGGAAGTGTGTCAATTACAGCCGATGCGATTAATAATCTTTCCGATGCAGGAAGTTCTATTATCTCATTAGTAAGTTTTAAATTATCAAGTATGCCTGCTGATGAAGAGCACCCATTTGGACATGCTCGTTATGAATGTATTGCCTCAATGGTGGTAGCATGTTTAATTATGATGCTAGGATGGAATTTGTTGATGGATAGTGTTGATAAAATCTTACATCCTGGTGAAATTAGTTTTTCATGGTTGAGTATTGTGATTTTGGTGTTTTCGATTGCGATAAAAGGATGGATGTATCTTTATAATCATAAATACGGGAAACTAGTTTCGAGCTCAATTATGGAAGCTACCGCAGCTGATTCTTTAAGCGATGCAATGTCAACTTCTGCAGTATTAATTTCAGCTATTATTTCACCGTTAATTCACTTTAACTTAGATGGTTATATGGGAGTAGTGGTTGCGGTTTTAATTTTAATTGCAGGAACGGGAATTGTACGAGGTGCATTAGATGAATTGTTAGGGAAAGCTCCAAAAATAGAGCTAGTAGAACAAATTCAAGAAAAAATTATGGCATATGATGGTGTAATTGGAATGCATGATTTAATGGTACATGATTATGGAGCACATAAAACATTCGCAAGTGTTCATGTGGAAGTGGATTCAAGTGTTGATGTAATGTTATCGCATGATATGATTGATAATATTGAACGCGATTTTCTAAAAGATATGGGGATTCACTTAGTGATTCATATGGATCCTGTAAACTTAAATGATCCTTTAACGAACGAATTAAAAGTAATCTGTGTCAACTTTTTAAAACAAATTGATGAAAATTTATCATTACATGATTTTAGAATTGTTAGCGGAAACACCCATACAAATATTATTTTTGATATTTTAGTACCATTTTGTTCGAACAAGACCAATGCTGAAATTTTAAAAGAATTAAATGAAAAAATGGCTCAATTAGATGGTGTTTACTATTTGGTAATTACTTTTGATCGTGCTTATGTACCGTACGAAATGAAAGGAAAGCCGATTAAACCTTTATAATATATCGAAAACATGATACAATAGTGACAATATAGGAGGAAATGAAGATGAGTGAAATTGTACAAGATGTAAATCAAAATATGCTTTCATTACTTGACGAAGAAGGTAATGAAGTTCTATTTGAAGTATTAGATATGATTGAATATAAAGAAGAAAATTATGTTATTCTTTTACCAGAAGGGGAAGAAGTAGATGTTGTGATTTTAAAGGTTACAGCAATCGATGACACACAAGATCAATTCTCACCAGTTGAAAGTGAAGAAGATGTAATGGCAATCTTTGAATTATTCAAAGAACGTTGTAAAGACGACTTTGATTTTGAATAAGATATTTAAGGTGTAATGAGTCCATTACATCTTTTTTTTAGCTTTTATGATGTTAATATGCTTTCATAGTTGTGTTTGTTACATTGAAATGTTAGAATAAAAAACTAGATAAATAAGAATTTGACGAGGTGAGTATGCAATGAAAGTCTATGATATTTCCCAAGAGGTTTTCGGCTGTAAAGTATATCCCAATGACCCTATGCCAGAGAAAATCGTGTTAAAATCAATGCAAAAAGGTGAAGTATATAATTTAACTGCTTTTAGCATGTGTGCACATAACGGTACGCATATAGATGCTCCATTTCATTTTATTAAAGATGGAAAAACGATTGATGAAATATGCTTAGAGGCATTTGTGGGAATGGCTTATGTGGCAGAACATCATGGGCTTGTTACGGGCAACGATGCTACAGAAATAATAGAAAAAGCAAAAAAGCAGAACTTAGAAGCATCAAAGAGAATTCTGATTAAAGGAGAAGTTGAAGTATCATTAGAGGCAGCAAAGGTATTTGCATCTTCAGATATTTTGCTTCTGGGAAACGAACCTCAGACAGTCGGACCGCAAAATGCACCAATGGCAGTACATCTTACACTTTTGGGTGCCAATGTCGTCTTGCTTGAAGGTATTCGATTAGGTGAGGTTTATGAAGGTGTTTATTTCTTAAGTGCAGTACCGTTGAATTTATCAGGTGCAGACGGTTCGCCGTGCAGAGCAGTATTGATAACTGATAGATAAATTCCAATTTGTAGAACGGTTAGATAAAATTGAATTTCCTTAATAAGACTTTCGCATTCAATTATAGTCTAAGTATATCGGTAATAAGGAGGACAGATATGTACCAATTTCGAGCTTTGTATGAAGTAAATATGCAACAATTAACCACGTGTCTTAATCTGGCTTTTTCAGATTATGACCAACCCATTTGCTTTACAACTGAATCGCTGAAACATTATCTTACAGCAAGCACTGTAGATCTTTCGTTATCTTTTGGTGCATTCTACAATGAACAACTTGTTGCCGTTATTCTCAATTCTGTAGGCATTTATATGCATCAAAGAGTTGTGTTCGATGCTGGTACTGGCGTCGTTCCCGAACACCGTGATAAAAAGGTATTTTCAGCGTTATTCGAATATACCATCCAACAGTTGAAGTATCATAACATTGAAAGATACTATTTGGAGGTTTTGCAATCCAACCATCACGCTGTGTCAATTTACAGTAAAAAAGGCTTTTCTGTTCAGCGTGAATACTCTGTACTCACAGCATCTGGGCATGGACATGGAGGGGATAATCATATTGCTGTTATCCCTTATCAGGATTTTACCTCTTTCTCAACAAGATTTTCAGTTGAACCTTCGTTCGAACACACATCATACACAATAAACCAAAATCCCCAGCTTTTTGAGGTTCTCTATCTTAATGACCAAG
>JAXJYR010000182.1:0-2159 GCA_036306885.1 Longicatena sp. | reverse complement strand
GTTTACGGATGTAGACCCTGATAACGAACAAGCACAAATGAACCTAGCGAAATCTTATGCTTTACACCAGCAAGCTAATGTTAAAACTGCTTTTGTGGCACTAGAGCTGATTGCAGGAAAAGAACAAATTGAAGCTTATTTGAAAGATGAAGACTGTGCTGACTTTAGATACCCAATGGCTGACTTATATCGTAGTATTCCTCATCGCCTAGATGATGAAAAAGAAGCAATGCTTGCCCAATTCAGTGATATTTGTCAAACTCCATCTAATGCCTTTAGTGCCTTACGTCTTGAATACAAACCAGTCTTAGTAGATGGAAAAGAAGAATTCTTAAATGGTGGAACTTATCAAATCTTCTTAAAAAACAAAGATGTAAATGTTCGTAAACAAGCATATGAAAACTATTTCTCTGAATATAAAAAATATCAAAACTTATTTATGAACCTATTAACAGGAAATGCTAAAGCGCAATCATTAGAAGCTAAATTTAGAAACTTTGGTTCTGCTTTAGAAGCTTCTTTATTTGAAGATGGTGTTACTCCTGAATTATTTGAATTAGTATTAAAAAATGCCAATGAAACATATGTTGGAAACCTACACGATTACTTTGCGACTAGAAAAGCAATCTTAAATCTAGACGAACAACACCCTTATGATGTGAACTTATCTTTAGTAGAAAGCGTATCTAAAAAATATAGCATTGATGATGCATTCGCTATCTTAAAAGAAGCGTTAAAACCATTAGGAGAAGATTATGTTGCGATGCTAGATGTAGCTAGAAAAGAGCGTTGGTTTGACTTTATGCCACATGAAAAGAAACGCTCTGGTGCTTATTCAAGTGGTACCCATGATTCTAAGCCATTTATGTTATTAAACTTTACTGGTGAATATGAATCGGTATCGACAATGGCTCATGAATTTGGACACTCTATGCATTCTTACTATGCTCGCCAAAATAACCGTGCTTTATTATCACACTATACTATCTTTGTAGCGGAAGTAGCTTCTACGGTAAACGAATTATTATTAAACCACTACTTATTAAACAATAGTGATGATAAAGACTTAAAAGCATCTTTATTAAGTAACTTATTAACCCAATTAGTCGGAACGTTATATCGTCAGCCAATGTTTGCTCGTTTTGAGGAACAATTACACTCACGTATGGAAAAAGGTGAAGCTCTATCTAGTAAAGATATTACCGATTTATACCATGAATTAAACGTCAACTACTTTGGACCTTCTACGATTGTCGATGAACTACAAGCATATGGATGTTACTACATTCCGCACTTCTACTACAACTTCTATGTATATAAATACACTTTAGGAATGTCAGTTGCAATTAACTTTGCCAAACGTATTCTAAATGGTGATGTCGAAGACTATCGTCGTTTCCTTACAAGAGGAGGTTCAATGGCACCACTTGATCAATTAATTGAAGCAGGTTGTGATCCACGTGAACAAAAAGTATATGATGATGCGTTCTCATACTTTAAAGAAATTTTAGATGAATTCAAATCATTAATGAACAAATAAAGAAAGGTAGAAATTACATTTTTTGTGTAATTTCTGCTTTTTTTTACATTTCGGCATTCCTTTTTTTGTCTAAAAATATTATGATTATACTAACCATAATTTTTACATCAAAAGAAAGGGTGAAGCTATGCAGCATTATGTCATTATCGATTTAGAAATGTGTCGTATCGTACATACTGAAGAATATGATGAAAATGAGTTATATCATGAAATCATTCAAATCGGTGCCGTATCTTTAGATGAAAACTATGAAATTTGTGATGAGTACATGGCTTATGTAAAGCCACAATATGGTACGATTGATACCTTTATCACCAACCTAACTGGAATTACCAGTGAAGATATCGAAGAAGCTTTCGTCTTACAAGATGCATTAGAATTATTTGCGGCATGGCTTCCTGAAGATCCTGTCTTAGTTGCATGGAGTGAAAATGATGAAAAACAAATTCATCATGAGGCGCAGTATAAAAAAATCAATTTAGCTGACTTCGATTATTATTTTGGAGAATGGGAAGATTGCCAAGCTGCCTTTGGAGAAAAGATGAATACCCCTAAAAATTATAGCTTAAAAGAAGCACTATGTATTGCCGGTATTCAAAGTGAACCCGGAGAACATGAT
>JAXJYR010000181.1:0-4457 GCA_036306885.1 Longicatena sp. | reverse complement strand
TCCATTTACCCATCTTCCCCATTGAATACGATATTCACCCTTTTCTAAAACTACTTGTCCATAGGTTCCTTGTGACCAATAAGAAGGAGTTCCTGGATAATATTCACCATCTTGGGTAATCCAATCACCTGCTTGTAGTAAAACCCAATCCTTACCTTCTAAATGGTGTAAGAATTGACGTCCACTACTAGCACCTTTTCCACTTTCTACCCATGCAATACGTTCAATATCATTCATATGGGCATTCGATAATAATTGATGCTTCCACATCACATAATAAGTACCATCCTCTTTCTGCAACAATTGACCTGCGGCATTTTCAGCACCTTCTTGGGTATATTTACCATCCAAGGTGATCCAATCACCTGTTTGTAGTAAAATCCAATCTCTTGTCGCATCATAGGTTAATCCTTTACGTTGACTTTGGTGACCATGTCCTAATTCTACCCATGCAATCGGATAGAAGGAGTCACTAATTTCATCGACAACATCACCCTCAATAGGTAACATTTCATGAGGTTTAATATTTTTGTATAACAATTCCTGCATTTCCTTCACCAATTGTGAGGCATCATCTAACGCACAGAAATGTTCTTGGTTCGAGGCAATTTCTTCTAATACTTGTTTACCAGCTTCTACGTTATCCATTCCTAAACCAATCGTTGTTAGGGTAGACTTCGTTTTCACTTGATTTGCCCATCCCTTAATTTGACCATAGATGGTATTCGCAGTAGTACTAGCAGCATCATTAGGTCCTCCTAGTTCATTTGGTTGACTGTTTGAACTTCGTACTGGAGCACCATCAGTAATTAAGAAAGTAAAGGTATCTTCACTATTTCCACTAAATCCTTTATTGGCATTTAAATAATCATTATATACAAGCTTTAAGGCAATATCTTGACGAGTACCTCCACCCGTATTAACGCTACGTACTTCGTTAATTAAACTTTGAACGTTGTCTGGAGTTAATGCCAACGGTCCTGTACAATCTTCTGATTTTACTTCTTTAGTAAACTCAACTAATGTCACACGGTTTTCATCGTTGTAATCTGACAACTCATAAATCATCGTTGTTAGGGCTTGTTCTAGATAATGCAAACGATTGTATTCATTCATTGCAGTATATAGCTTATAGGTTTTAGTTTGATTTGGTTGGTTAATTAATTCTTTTCCCAAACCACTTCCTTCTAAAGAAAAATTTAAACCTCCACCATTACTTCGTTCATTTTCTGCTTCGGCATCTGATTGATTCGCATAGGAACGATTTTGTGGGAAAATAGCTTTTTCAACTGGATCTTGATAACCAGGTCTATTTTCTTGTTTCGCTTTGGCATAATAAGAAGCATCTTGATACATCCAAGCTTGACCATTATACCAAATTGCCCATACTGTCGATGTACCTGTTTCATCACTAATCAAATAGTAAATTTGATTTTTATCTAAATTTAAGGCTTCCATATTACGAATATTATTCGTACCATTTAAATTTAATGTTACCGATTTATTAATGCTGTTTAATCCCGCTGGGAATAACATTGAGTTTGATTGGTCAACGACAAAGATGACATCAATCGGTTCCATTTTATATTGACGAATGTTAGATGCTGCCATTAATAAAATTTCATAAATACGATTATTATAATCCTCTACCTCTGCACTTTTGTGAGCATTTAATTGAGTTAATTTATGATTGATAAAAATCCCAATATTATTTCCTGCATCTAACGCTCCGTTTTTTACACTAAAGGTTCTTTCATATTCAACATCACGCATATAACCATTTGGTACCGATACTTCAGTAATCGTATAGTTCCCATTTGGCATATCAGCTGGTAGTAATATCTCAGCATTTTGTTCACTAATCACTTCTACCTCATAACCATTATCACCTTTAATTTTAAACACGCAGCCAGCAAGAGGGATAACTCCATCGCCACCATCTTCTACAAAGTTATAAAAACGTAAGCGGCTGACATCGACATTTCCTGTTTCTACGGAATCAGGATAATATGGATACTTCGGTACTGAAGGTTCTTCGGGATCAGGGTCTACTGGTGGATTTGGATCTACTGGTGGATTTTCTCCTGAACCTTGGCCACTTATTTTAACTGTGGTTGTACCCCATCCTGAACCATTAATTTGACCTTGAATGGTGACATTGGTATCAGTAATTAAGAATTTTAAAACATGGGTTGGTTGATTACACCATCCACTATGGTTACATCTACTATTGTCACAAGAATAGCTAGAGGATACTAATTTTGCCCCTTTTAAATCTAAGACAGGAGTATAGTAGTTCGCCCCATTGTCTTTAAAGGTTAGGGTAATCGTATCACCGACCTCAGCTTGGTATTGATTCCCCTGAGGGAAGTTAATACTTACCCATTCGTTATAGCTAACAAATTTTAACGTAACGTTAGCTCTTTGAGCATATAATGTACTATTATTATTTTTTGATTGAGATACTTCTTTTTGTGCTTTTTCTTCAAGTTCTTCAACCACTTTTTTTTCATCTACTTCATCATTCATTTGTTGATGAGCGGCGATTTGTTGTTGAATCTGCATTGGACTAACAAATTCAATGTAGGCTAATTCATCTGGATTTAAGTAGCGTGAAACAACTTGATTTTCAAAATCACCTTGAATTACTTCAATATTCTCTACAACATCAAGCTGTTGTTCTTCATCAAAACGTTTCACAACATCGGAAACAATCGCTACGCTAGATAATGCTTTTTTCACATCCTTCAAGAAGACAATATCTCCACTTGCTAATTGTGAATCTTCTAAATGAAATAATAGTTCGTTTTCTTTTAAAGCATCATAAAAGTCTGAGATATTTTGGGATGGTGGTATGACTTCGTTTGGTACCTGTGCATAATGTAGCACAAATGATACAAACATCGTATCCCAATCACCATATGGAACACCATACCATTCTCCATATCTCGTATAACCTTTTTTCACATCTTCATTTTCAATCAAATAGTTTTGTTCACTTTCCTCATATCCAATTTGGGTTTTAGCGATGTTAACAATATTTTCATGCCAATTTTCAGATAAGGTTATTGTTTCAAAAGATTGCATCCATATACTTTCATTTTCCACATCAGCTTCTTTATTGATTAAACATTCATCGCTATGCGTATGTTCCTCTAACGAACATATTAATTGATGTTCTAAAACATTATGTTCTAAACATAGTTCACTGTGTTCGTTTGTTTCTGCTCCATTTTCACATTCACACAAGGTCTCATCAATAATTACTTCGTAACAGCTTTCATCATGTAAGTGCGCCTCATACCCACAATAATACTTATTTTCAACTGTAAGTGCTGGTAAAATAAGGGCATATGTCGTACAAAACACCACAATATAGGCAAGAAATCTAACCATTTTTTTCCAAACGGATTGATTTTGATGATGAACAATTGATTGGTTCAGCATTTCTTTCAACTTAATCATCCCTTTTTTATTTAATTATCCCTATTTTATATAACGGCCACACTCTAAAGACAATTTCCCCTACAATATCTTGTTCGTCTACACAGCCGATTTCTTTGTGTCTTGAATCTTTTGAAGTATCGCGATGATCCCCCATCACAAATACTTTGCCATCAGGCACTTGATAAGGAAGTTCTATAGTCGCATTTCCTTTGGCTTTTTGACGTACATAGGGTTCGTCTAAAAGTTGATCATTTATATATACATTACCTTCTTCATCAATATCGACCCATTCTCCTGCTCTTCCTATCACACGTTTCACTAAAATATCATTATTATAGTAGAAGGCAATAATGTCTTGATAATCCATTGCGGACTTTTTAATTGAAAAGACAATATCACCATTTTCTAGTGTCGGTGTCATAGAGTTTCCATATATTTCTAATACTGGTAACCACAATACGGCAACTAATACTGCCAAGCATGAGGCAGATACTAATGAGATTAACATCTTTAGGAATAAGCTCATTCGATGTTTTTGCTTATCCATTCTTTGTAATTCCATTGTTAGTTCTTCTAACGTTGGAAATCCATTTTTATTTTGATTCATAAAAAGATTTACCTTCCATCAAGCATTATACCACCATGTAAAATAGTATTCAACGTTATAAAGGGACATTTCCACTAGTTTTGTATGAATTTTTTGTGAATAATTTATTAAAAAAATGGTACATCTTGCGATGTACCATTCTTTCAATCTATTTTGCTGTAGCGTATTTGATTGTTGAATATGGAGTATAAACTGCATATTTAATGTCAGTTCCTGATTTGTAAGTTTTGTAACCACGTACTTTGAAGAAGTATTTTTTACCACTACTTAAAGATTTCGCTGTATAGCTTAATTCTTTAGTTGTGATAAGTTTTGTGTATTTTCCATCTTTACTTGTTGCACGGTAAACTTGGTAGTGTGTTACACCTTCCATCGCTTTCCATGAAACTTTAACTGATTTTGT
>JAXJYR010000180.1:0-1818 GCA_036306885.1 Longicatena sp. | reverse complement strand
GTATCCACCAATCAAAAGGTCTGCAATTTAAAAATGTCTTCTTATGGTCTACCAATAAACTAGATGTGCCTGAATTTAGAAACTTTGGAATTGTCGATGCTACAATGGGACTTGGTTTACGTTCAATGCAATTACCAGAACGTTTCCATCGTTCAACCCTGTTAAGACTAGCGATGGAACAAAAGAAAACACGTGAAAACCTAGAAGAAGAAATGCGTATTTTATATGTAGCGACAACTCGTCCCCAACAACAATTGCATATTGTCGAATTTAGCGATGTGGCAGATAAATTAAACACCTTAAATGCTCATACTATCTATACCCATAAAAACTATACCGCATGGATGCTATGCGCCTTAGCGAAGTATTTAGGTGGTGATTATGATTGTTTATTAAACTATTTAGATGCAAGTGATGATCCTTTATTTACCATCCATTTAGTATCTGAGCCGTGGGGATTATATGAAGGTATCGATGAACTGCAGGAACAAGTAATCCTTCAACCATATCAAAAAACAGCTTCAGGTATGCGTTTTAAAGCCGCAACTGACTATAAAGCCAAACCTGTTCTCCACAAAAATAGTGAAGGAATGTTATATGGGACAAGAATGCATAAAATGGTAGAAGTATGTAAGGATAGTGACTTTAGTAAAGAAGCTATTTTACAGGCTGCGAATAAGTTAGGAATTCCTTTTAGTGATAATGATGTGACAAAACTTCAAAACCTAGCGAATCATCCAACCTTTAAGGCCTTCCTCCAACAAGAAAATCGATGCGAGCTACCATACCTTGTAAAAATTGATGATGAAGTCATCCATGGTTATATTGACTTTATTGCCTTTGACCATGATCAAAAAATCATTGATATTGTCGATTTTAAAACCGATCGCATGAACCAAAAAGAAGCATTTGTCAGTGCTTATCGCCAACAATTAAATACTTATTGTCAAGCGATTGGACAGCTATATCCTAATTATGCAATTAGAGCACATATTTATGGGTTCTATCCAAATGAACTATATACACTATAAAAGGAAGCAAAATTTGCTTCCTTTTAATCATGACAATGTAAAGCATCGATTGCCAAGGCAACCATTAATACTCTCAATGCATCCTTCGATTCTTGTATATCTATTACATAAACATCGCTGAAATGGAACCATTCCTTTGAAATCCTGGCAACTAAACGTTCTGCCTCATAAATATTATAGTCCCAATGAAATAAATCTCCTTGTACCATCCAATTTAAGGATGGAATTTCTAAACGATCGCGCCAAAAGGTAAGCTTTGATTTTACTTCACATAGTTCTTGGCCATGTTCATAAATCGTAAAGGCTGGTAATAAGGTTAAAACCTTTTGTTTGAGCTCACCTACTTCTAAGCCTTGATGATATACGACAAAATGATGAGAAAAATCAAAGACACTTTTGACTTGATATTCGATTTCATCCTGTTCATTATAAATATCATAAGAATCTAATAAACTAAATATTTTTTGTTTTAAGATTAACTTCATTTTTTCACCTTCTTATCTATATTATGACATTTAAAAAAAGAGAACACAAGGTGTTCTCTTACACGATTATAGATTAAAGTATTTATCAAATTCAGCTGGATGTGGAATCTTAGACATTTCTAAACATTCTTTACGTTTTAGGGCGATAAAGTTTTTAATTAAATGTTCTGGGAATACTCCTCCTGCAGTTAGGAATTCGTAATCGTTTTCTAAAGCATCTAATGCATCCTCTAAACGGGTTGGAAGCTGTGTTAATTTTGCTTTTTCTGCTTCTGATAAATGATATAGGTTCATATCATATG
>JAXJYR010000179.1:0-4813 GCA_036306885.1 Longicatena sp. | reverse complement strand
ACCATTTATCCAATTAGATTGCACTTCTAAATCAGGACAAACCATTAAAACAATTAAATTTTTAATTACTATTGACATTTAATAGTTTGTCTTTGCTTATATGATAGAAAAAATAACACCATTTGTAAAGAACTGAAATTTTATTCAAATAATAGCTAAAAAATAACAATATTTACTAATATATGCAATGTTTTCTTGACAGACTGTCAATATTATGCGAAGATGAAAAAGTTGTGGCAAGGAGAAGAAATATGAAATACTTAAAGAAATTAGGAATCTTATGCATGGCAATTTGTATGATGCTACCAATGTTTAAGGTTCAACCAAGTAAAGCGAGTGAACTAAAAGGTTCAACAAGAGCGGAACAACTATACAACTATTTCTATGAAAAGGGGTATACACCACAAGCTGCAGCTGGAATTGTTGGGAATGTAATGTGGGAATCATCTGGTGGTCATGGAAGTTTTAACTTTCCATTACATACAGTCGAAGCTGCGACTGGAGAAGGAATTGGAATGTGCCAATGGTCATTTGGACGTAAACAAAACTTCATTAAATATTGCGAATCTAAAGGTGTAAGCTGGAAAAAAAGTACATTAAAAATGCAGGCTGATTTTTTAGAAAAAGAATTATCTAGTGGGAAATATTGGTTATTTCCACCACATGTATATTCAAGTGCAGTTACACCATATAAAATGAGTTATTCTCAATTTAAAAATCAAACCGATGTTACTAAAGCAGTAGGAGGATTTTGTTTTAACTTTGAACGACCATCTGAATACTATGCCCATTTTAGTGAACGTATCACATATGCCAAACGTGTATTAAAAGCATACCAAAAAACATTATCAGCACCAACAAACATTAGCTTAAAAGTTGAAAAGGACGACGTTCAATTAAATTGGACAAAAGGACAAGCTTCTACCAAAACAAAAGTTGAAATTTATGATGTAAACGATAAACAAATTAAAACGCACACAACAAAAAATAATCATTATAAAGTAAAAGATTTAAATAACGGTATTTATTATATTCGTATTGGGGCAATGACACCACGTAATGAGATTAAATATAGTAGATATTATATCGTATCAATTGGAACATCATCGCAACAAGCGAAGGTAATGGCTACCAATTTACAAACTAAAACCATTGACTATAACACTTTAGAAGTAAAATGGACAAAGGTAGAAAATGCAGAAAAATATTTAGTATATCGTAGTATCAATGGTGGAGCATTTAAAGAATATAAAACATTAACGACAAATTCTTTCCAAATGGATAATGCACAAACCGGAGTAACTTATGCGTTTAAAGTAAAAACATGGGTAAAAACCAAATATGGGGTTTTAGATAGCCCAGTTTCAAGTGTAGTGAGTGGTAAAACATCACTAAATGATAAAGTGGAATTGAAAATTGAAAGTGTCGGTAATACGAAGTTTAAATTAAGCTGGAACAAAGTAAGTGGGGCAACTGCATATTGTTTATATATCAGTGATGAATCAGGAAGCTACCAAAAAACAAAGGTTTTAGATGATGATGAGTTATCATACACAACGAATGTATTAACGCCAGAAACATATTCATTCAAGGTACAGGCAACTCGTTATAGTGGTGCTAAACGTGTATATGGGGAGATGAGTAATACGCTAACAGGTAAAAGTGTCTTTGCGAAAGCGAATATCGCAGTGACAAAGAAAACATCGACAAGTCTACAAATTCAATGGGAAAAAGTAGATGGTGTACCATATTATAGTGTATATCGTAAAGTGAATGCCGACGGGACATATAAAAAAATCACTAGTGGAGATCCTACAACAATAGTTGATAAAGGATTAGAGAACAATAATACATATTATTATAGAGTAAAAGGTTATCGTATTGTTGGTGATAAAAAATACTATAGTCCAGTTTCAAATGAAGTAAAATATTCATTATAATGTATAATCCTTCGTAATCATGCACATCATATGCATGAAAGCGAGGGATTTTATGTTTAAACATGAAAAGAAATTATTTCATCCAGTAAAAGTAGAAAAACCAAATCCGTATTATGCTGCGTTAATGCAGGAACAATTAGGTGGTTGTAATGGAGAACTAAAGGCTGCATTACAATATATGTCTCAAAGCTTTAGAATCAAAGATCCTGATATCAAGGACTTATTTTTAGATATTGCGGCTGAAGAATTAGGACATTTAGAGATGGTAGCTGAAACAATTAATTTATTAAATGGTCATGATTTAGATGCTAAACATGCGGAGATTGGAAGTGTACAAGCTCATGTACAAGCGGGATTAAATCCGTGTCTGGCCAATTCTTCAGGATATTCATGGACTGCGGACTATGTAACTGTTACTGGTGATTTATGTGCGGATTTACTTGCAAACATCGCTAGTGAACAACGTGCTAAAGTCGTGTATGAATATTTATATCGCCAAATTGAAGATAAAGAAGTACGTAAAACGATTATGTATTTATTAGAACGTGAAGAAGCGCATAATCAAATGTTTAGAGATGCTTTTAATAAGGTAATGAAATCAGGTTCAAATGCGGATTATGGTACAACCAAAGCTGCGAAAATGTATTTTTCAATGTCAGAACCAGGTCCTAATACATTTAAAGATGTAGATACTAAACCAGTTGAGTTTAAATAGTGATCAAGGAGGAACATTATCCTCCTTTTCTTTATAAGGTGACATAACTCACATAAATATGTATTTATAAGCATTGTAAACAATCTTTTTATGAAAATTTTCATTATTCCTTTTTTTTACTTGATAATTTTGATAGAATAATATATGGAGGGATGATTTATGAAATCAGCAATTGTATTAGCAGCTGGTAAAGGTACCAGAATGAAATCCTCTTTATCAAAAGTAATGCATCCAGTATGTAATAAACCAATGATTGGACACATTGTATCAACATTAGAAGAAGCAGGGGTACAACGTATTGTCGTAGTTGTTGGACATGGTGCAGAAAGTGTAAAGGAATATTTAAAAGATCGCGTTGAATACGCATTACAAGAACCACAATTAGGTACAGGACATGCCGTAATGATGGCGGATATGTTAAAAGATGAAACAGGTGATACAATCGTCTTATGTGGAGATGGACCTTGTATTCAAAAAGAAACAATTCAAAAAGTATTTGAAGCAAATGTAGATTATAGTGCAACCGTTGTGACTAGTGTATTAGCCGATGGTGCACGTTATGGTCGTATTGTTCGTAATGAAAAAGGTCTTGTAGAAAAAATTGTCGAAGCGAAAGACTGTAGTGAAGAACAACTAAATATTAAAGAGATTAACACCGGTATTTTCTGTTTTAAAAACCAATTATTATTTGAAGGTTTAAAAGAAATAAAAAACGAAAATGCACAAAATGAATATTATTTAACGGATTTATTAGAAATTTTCAATGGTCATGGTTATCCAGTAAACGCAATGGTATTAAAGGATAGCGATGAAGCAATGGGAGTCAATGATCGTGTTGATTTAGCTAAAGCAAATGCTTGGATGCGTCAACACATTAATCACCAACATATGTTAAATGGTGTTACTTTGATTGATCCATTAAACACATATATCGATAGAGATGTTGTGATTGGAGAAGATAGTGTCATTTATCCAAATGTAACGTTACAAGGAAACACAACAATTGGAAAAAATGTTACGATTTTACCAGGTTCTTTCTTAGTAAATACAATCATTGAAGATAATGTGGTGATTGATAGTAGTCGTATCACAGATAGTAAAGTAGGTGCACGTTCTAGTGTAGGACCAATGAGTCATCTACGTAATAACTGTGAAGTGGGAGAAAATTGCCGAATTGGAAACTTTGTTGAATTTAAAAAGACGCAATTTGGAAACAATAGTAAATGTGCACACTTAACTTATGTAGGTGATGCTACTGTGGGAGAGAATGTAAACTTTGGATGTGGAGTTGTTACTGTGAATTATGATGGTAAAAATAAATTCCGCACCGTAATTAAAGATGGAGCATTTATTGGAAGTAACTGTAACTTAATTGCACCAGTTACCATTGGAAAAAATGCTCTATTAGCAGCGGGTTCAACCATAACAAATGATGTTGAAGACGGAGATATGGGTATCGCAAGAAATCGTCAAGAAAACAGAGTTGGTTATGGAACCAAATATAAAAATAAATAAGGATAGGAAAGGAAAAAAGAGAATGGAAAAGAAAACAGTTGTATTTGCGCTGACATCAAGCGTTGATCTAGCAAAAGAAATTGTTGAACGTTTAGGTCTTCCTCTAGGGAAATGTGACGTACTTCACTTTGCAGATGGAGAAATCATGGTTGAATTAGGTGAATCAGTACGTGGAAAACACGTATTCATCGTTCAATCAACTTGTGGACCAGTTTCTAGCACAATTATGGAGACATTAATTTGTATTGACGCATGTAAACGTGCAAGTGCAGGGCACATTTCTGTTATTATGCCTTACTTTGGATATGCACGTCAGGACCGTAAAGCAAAACCTAGACAACCAATTACATCTAAATTACATGCAGACTTATTAGAAAAAGCTGGGGCAAACCGTATTATCACAATGGAACTTCACGCAACTCAAATTCAAGGGTTCTTTGATATTCCAGCAGATGATATTTCAGCAATTCCAATTATTGCACAACACTTCAAAAACACATTAAACTTAGACGATATCGTAGTTGTATCACCAGACCACGGTGGAACAGTACGTGCTCGTAAATTAGCTGAAATGTTACACGCACCATTAGCAATCATCGACAAACGTCGTCCTAAACCAAACGTAGCAGAAGCTATGAACATT
>JAXJYR010000178.1:0-1811 GCA_036306885.1 Longicatena sp. | reverse complement strand
ACCTTGAAGAATTCCATTGTAGTACATTGTGTACACAATTTTATCATCTACGATTTCACTTGAGTTATCTACCCAAACGTTCGCATTGCGATCCCAACCATTCACAATATCCTCTAATTTTGGAACTTTTGTTGTGTTTAAAGCACTTTGCCATGCAGCAGCATCAGAAACAGTAACTGTTACACGAATGTACTGATCGTAATAACCAGTATTTTCTACGTTTGCTTCTTTCTTTAATACATCGCCTGGAAGAATATCTTCATAAACATATCCATCTTGGTCTTTGTCACCCTCTGGTGTGTTTTCCCAAACATCTACAGAGAAGATATCATCTTTTTCAGTATCTTCAGAAGTCGCAATGTTAAATTCGTTGACAACTTCTTTAGAATCAGTAAACCAAGCTAAAGTTCTAGCTGACAATAAAGCTAACAAACATACTGCTAAAGATGCTAAAAGCACTCTTTTCTTTGTCCCTTTCATCACACTTCCTCCTTTCCCCTAGTCTAAAGCACGACTATCAAAGAATATAAACACACCTTATATCCTTTGATAATCGCCTATCTCTCAAAAGAGAGATAGAGCGACTATAATCATCATTATTAAATACTAAGTATTATTCTATACGACATTAAGATAAATGTACATATACATTGTAATAATAAATATACCTTATTAACTTAAAAATTATTTAACGTAAACTGTAGTATTGTTACGTTCAGCACCCATTGCAGTTAAAACTCTTTCTTTTACTGTTTCATTTACTACATAGAAAGTAATATTACTTGTGTTAGGGTTGTTTGATTCACCATTACAGAACCACATAGAGTTTCTTCCGTTTAATGTTGATGGTACCATTGTTACGTCATCACCATTCATGTTTACAGTTCTTAAGTTTGGACATCCACGGAATGCATATCCTTGAATTGCTGTATTTCCTTCAAATGTAACTGTTTCAATTTTAGAAGAACCAAAACAAGTTTCTCCGATTGTTTCTACAGTTGCAGGAATTACAATTTCTTTGATTCCTGATTTTTGGAATGCGTTATCTGCAATTACTTTTACTGTTGATGGAATCACAACTTCTTTAAGGTTTGGAGTTGATCTAAATGCACGACTATCAATTACTTCAAGCCCTTCGTTTAGCACAACTTTTTCTACATTAGAACTATCGAATCCACGTCCTAAAGATCTTACTGTTGAAGGAAGGTTAACTGTTTTTACATTGTTGTTGTATGCAAATGCATAGTTTCCAATTGCTGTTGTTCCTTCTTTAAGAGTTACTGTATCTTCAGCATAATCCTCAGGAATTAAGTATAATACTACTTCTCCATCATTAGTATATACATATTGAATTCCTTCTTCTTCAACTAAGATATCCCCTTCTTCCATTGGTGTTAAATCTTTGTCGTATTGGTCATCGAAGCTGTCTTCTTCGTATGTAAATTGTGTTGCAAGAATTTGAATATCAAATGCTCCACCTAAGTTTAAGTTTTGGTATTCATTTCCAGCACTTTCTTGCATTTTTAACGCAATACCTAAGTATTCAGATTTTCCTGGTAATAAGCTACCGTTTGTAGTTTCTTCAATTGTGTTAACAAATTCACTAACTGTACCTACTTTTGTCCAATCTGCGATATCAGAACGTCCTTGAGGTTGTTTTTCTACTCCTGTTTTTACATATACATCAATTACATTTGCTAAATCACTTAATTCTGTTTTAGATGTAAATTTAGCTAACCATTTTAATGCTAATGTTCCTTTGTTTGTAATACGTAATACTTTTACATCAGTATATCCTGGTTCCCAGTTTT
>JAXJYR010000177.1:0-2581 GCA_036306885.1 Longicatena sp. | reverse complement strand
TAGAACCAAGCTTTAATTTCGCTTAAGTTGTATACTGCACCTAAATCTAATTGTAAGTAAGAAGATACAGGCTCAGATTGGTTTAAACTAAACTCAGCATAGTCATCACTTGTTTTGTTACCATTTACAATTCTTGTTAATGGACGATCTGATGTACTTGTAACTTTAGCGTTTGTTCCATCTGCTGTAAATACTGCTTTAATTTGTTCAGCAGGAAGGTTTGCAGCAACGTTTGTAGGATCTTTTGGAAGTTCACTTCCATCAGCATTTAATCCATAAATTTCTAAACCTGCAATACAAATGTTTGTTCCATATAAAGAACCATTTGGATCCCAGTGAAATCCATTTGTACCAGATACACGCATGTAACGCGCAACTGTATTGTTTGTGTTTACAGTTGTAGTTCCTGTATATGCAGCTGCAGGAGATTGCATTGCATCTCCCCATAATGTATCAGCACTGAATTCAACTGCGTTTGTCCAGTCATCTGGATTTTCACTAAACATTACAATTACATCCCCAGTAATGTTTCCAGTTGCTTTAAATGCTGCCGCATTACGAGCTTTATATACAACTTCAGAAATCATGTAAGAGTTTCCTAAGTCAATTTGTAACCAAGTGTTTTCTTTTGTAGTAGAGTAAGCTCCACTTAACACTGCACTTTGCCAGAATGTAGTGTCACTTGTATCAAAGATTGCTTCTTTTACTGCATCTAGTGAAGGGTTTGCTTGATCATTAACGTTTTCTGAACCAGACACTGTTACAGTAAAGTTTTCGCTGTTGATAAGACTTGCTGTTGCCGCACTTACTTTTACCATTGGAGTAAGTGTTAACATTGAAATTGTCATT
Organism: Longicatena sp.; assembly: GCA_036306885.1. Lineage (GTDB taxonomy): Bacteria > Bacillota_I > Bacilli_A > Erysipelotrichales > Erysipelotrichaceae > JAXJYR01. The sequence goes on along the minus strand of JAXJYR010000177.1, from coordinate 1,732 downwards.
GCTAAAGACAACAAACTAAGTCCAGCTTTTTTCAAAGTTTTTAACATAAATTTTTTCCTTTCTTTTTTATTAAATACTTCGAAATATAAATGCTTAAAATATCATCCCTCCTTATACCGCTTTATGATGTTTTTTGTTATTTTTACTAACTTGAAAGCGTTTTACTATATGATATATCATACAACTTTTTTTTTAATATTTCGACAAAATAACTAAAAAATATATTATTTTCCTTAATTTCATATATTTGGTTCATAATAATCTATTTTGCTTTCTTTTTAACTCATTAAATAAGAAATAGCCAACCATTACAGTTGACTATTTCTTAATTTATTTTACAGTATAACTTCCTACTTTTGAGAAATCTGTATATACTTTTCCATAATTATAAGTACGATATGCTTTTACTTTAAATTGATATGTCTTACCTTTTTTTAATGATTTACTAGTGTAATTTAGGGCAGTTGTAGTCTTTACTTTTTCATAAACACCATTATCAACTGCTCGATATACTTCATAATAGGTTACTCCTTCTACAGCTTCCCATGAAACCTTAGCACTTGTAGCTGAGGCTTTCGCAACTTTAACTTGGGGTGCATCAAACACCGTAATTCCTTCACATGCATTTGAACCATTGGTTTGGGTGCGTTCGCTAGAATCATAACGTGCGGCCTTAATCATAAAAGTATAAGTGTTTGGCACCATTGAAGACGTTGTGTATGTAGTCACATCACCACCAAGAGTTAAAATCTTTTTCCAACCTTCGCTATTTGATTTACGATATACCAAATAACGTGTTGCCCCTTCTACCCTTGTCCAGCTTAAATCAAATTTGGTTTTTCCATTCGCCTTCATCGTTAGAATTGATTCACCTTCTAATAATGCTGTCGCTGAATTCGTCGAGGATGATTTACCTGCAACCACTTTACCATTTGTCAATACTTTATTCGCAATGACACGATAGCTATATTTCACACCAGTTTTCACCCCATTGACTCTATAGCTATTAGTATCGGCTGTTTTAAACTTGATCCATTTATTTGTCTGCGTATTTAAACGATAAATTTGATAATAGGTCGCATCTTCCACAGCATTCCATTCTAACTGAATGGTTTTATAGTTTAAAGCATATGCATTTAAACCTGTTACACGCTCTGGTCGTTTGATCAAAGCATCCATTACTGCTTGTAGCTTTGCGACTTCTCTAGCAACATCATCATTGGTTTTTACCGTATTTAATGCATTCATCGCATCAGCAATGGCATTACTTAAGTCATTATAAGATGGTTCATAATAAACATCGGCATCAAGGGCACTCGCTTCCGCAATTTTATCTTCTAATGGTTTTTTATTTAATACATCCACAATCACTTCTTTCAACTTTAAGTTATCCATGGCATTGTAAATTGTATCTACATGATGTTTTACATCACTTTGACTATAGTTCACCGTTTCGTTTTCATAAATAAGTTTACCATCATCATATGCTTTCTTTAATGCATTATAGGTTTCGATTGTATATTTATCTGTTTCAGCTAGTTTTCTTTCTGCTGCATTTAATGCTTCTTTTAAGTAGTGCGATTCACCAATGCATCTTTTTTGGCTTGTAATTCATTTTTAGCATCATCAATTTCTACTTGAGTTGTCGCATGATCTCTTACCCTTCTTCCGCTATCAAGTGCTACCTTTAAATTTGACCATGATTTAATCGAATAATCATTTTGTTTTAATC
>JAXJYR010000176.1:0-7208 GCA_036306885.1 Longicatena sp. | reverse complement strand
GAACAACAAACAGCTGTGTATCTGTTATGGATGCAGGAGAATGTAAAGTAATTACAAACCCAGAAGGAAACCGTACTACACCATCAGTAGTTGCATACAAAAATGGTGAACGTATCGTTGGGGATGCTGCTAAACGTATGCTTGTTACAAACAAAAATACAGTTGCATCTATTAAACGTTTAATGGGTACAAATGAAAAAGTTGAACTTGATGGAAGAATGTATACACCACAAGAAATTTCTGCAATGATTCTTCAATACTTAAAAGGATATGCAGAAGATTACTTAGGGGAAAAAGTAGAAAAAGCAGTTATTACTGTACCTGCTTACTTCTCAGATGCACAACGTCAAGCTACAAAAGATGCTGGTAAAATTGCTGGTTTAGAAGTTGAACGTATTATCAATGAACCAACAGCTGCAGCATTAGCTTACGGTATTGACAAAACAGATAAAGATCAAACAGTTCTTGTATATGACTTAGGAGGAGGAACATTTGACGTTTCTATTCTTGAGCTAGCTGATGGAACATTTGAAGTATTAGCTACAAATGGAGATACTAAACTTGGTGGGGATGACTTCGACAACGTTGTAGTAGACTGGATGGTAGACTTATTCCAAAAAGAAAACGGAGTAAACTTACGTAAAGACACAATGGCAATGCAACGTTTAAAAGAAGCTGCAGAAAAAGCGAAAAAAGACTTATCAGGAATGGTACAAACTCAAATTTCATTACCATTCATCTCTGCAGGAGCAGAAGGACCTCTTCACTTTGAAGCAAACTTAACACGTGCTAAATTCGATGATATGACAAAACACTTAGTTGAACGTACAATGGAACCAGTTCGTAACGCACTTCGTGATGCGGGACTTACTAAAAACGACATTCACCAAGTATTATTAGTAGGTGGATCTACTCGTATTCCAGCTGTTCAAGAAGCTGTTAAAAATGTATTAGGAAAAGAACCAAACCGTTCTGTAAACCCAGATGAAGTAGTAGCAATGGGTGCTGCTATCCAAGGTGGGGTATTACAAGGAGATGTAAAAGACGTATTATTATTAGACGTTACACCACTTTCATTAGGTATTGAAACAATGGGTGGAGTAATGACAGTATTAATTCCACGTAACACAACAATTCCTACAAGTAAATCACAAATCTTCTCAACTGCTGCTGACAACCAACCAGCTGTAGACATTCGTGTATTACAAGGGGAACGTCCAATGGCAAATGACAACAAAGAATTAGGTATGTTCCAATTAGGAGGAATTGCACCAGCTCGTCGTGGAGTTCCACAAATTGAAGTAACATTTGATATTGACGTTAACGGTATCGTTCACGTAAGTGCAAAAGACAAAGGTACTGGAAAAGAACAATCAATTACAATTCAAAACACAAGTGGATTAAGTGATGCTGAAATCGAACGTATGGTTCGTGAAGCTGAAGAACACAAAGCTGAAGATGACCGTCGTAAAGAAGAAATCGATACACGTAACCGTGCAGAAGGATTCATCTCTCAAATTGATTCTATGTTAGAAGAAAATGGAGATAAAATTGATGCTAACCAAAAAGCAGAAGTAGAAAAATTACGTACTGACTTACAAAAAGCATTAGATGAAAATGACTATGCAAGCATCAAAGAAAAATTAGATACACTTGAAAAAGCTGCACAAGCTGCTGCTGCACAAATGTACCAAAACCAGGGTGCTGCAACAGATGCAGGAAACGCTTCATGTAACGATGATGTAATGGATGCAGAATTTACAGAAAAATAAAAAATATAATCATTAGATTCCTGGTTGATCCCAGGAATCTTTGATGTCTATTAATAAAGGAAGGTAGAAATATGGCAGATAAACGCGATTACTATGAGGCTCTTGGTATTGGCAAAGAAGCAAGTGATGCCGAAATTAAGAAAGCATATCGCAAGCTTGCAAAAAAATATCACCCAGATGTGAATAAAGAAGCAGATGCAGAAGCAAAATTTAAAGAAGTAAATGAAGCTTATGAGGTTTTAAGTGATCCACAGAAAAAAGCTACTTATGATCAATATGGTCATGCTGGTTTAGATGGTGCTGCTGGATTTGGAGGCGGAGGCTTCTCTGGCTTTGGTGGTTTTGAAGATATTTTCGGTTCTTTCTTTGGTGGTGGAGGCTTCTCTGGCTTTGGCGGAGGAGCAAGTCGTCGTAACGATGGACCACGTAAAGGAAACGATCGCTTTATGCAAATGCGTGTTGATTTCATGGACTCTATTTTTGGAAAAACAGAAACTGTGACAATCGATTATGATGAAGTTTGTGATGAATGTTTAGGATCTGGTGCTAAAAACAAAAAAGATATTCAAACATGTCCAAAATGTAATGGTACAGGTCATGTTATGACTCAACAACGTACACCATTTGGTGTGTTCCAATCACAAAGTGTATGTCCTGATTGTGGAGGAACAGGTAAAAAGATTTTAAATAAATGTCCAAAATGTAATGGTCAAGGATATGAACATAAACGTTCTAAAATTGAGGTTAAAATTCCAGCAGGAATTTCAAGTGGTCAACAAGTACGTATTCCAAATAAAGGAGAACGTGGAATTAATGGTGGACCAAATGGAGATTTATATATTGAAATTATTGTAACTCCACACAAACAATTTGTACGTCATGGAAATGATATTTATGTTCAAGTACCAATTAGTGCAATTGATGCGACATTAGGGTGTGAAATTGATGTACCTACGGTATATGGAGATGTTTCATTAACGATTCCTGCGGGAACACAACATGGACAAAAATTCAGAATGCGTGAAAAAGGTGTGAAACCAGTAAATGGTCGTGGGGTACAAGGAAATCAAATTGTCGAAGTAGCAATCGAAATTCCAACGAAATTATCACGAGAAGAAAAAGAATTATACGAAAAATTACGTAGTAAAAAAAGTAATGAATCAGTATTTGATAAATTTAAAAAAGCATTTAAAAATTAGGCTGGAAAATAAAACCAGCCTTTTTTCTTTGTTAAACGATTAAGATATATAAAAATTTTGCATATCGATAGTAAACGCTTTCAGATTTTGTTATACTTAAACCATACTGAATAAGTAGAAATGGAGGAAGTATATGAAAAAAATCACGCAATTATTATTGGTTACATTTATGTTTTTGTCTTCTTTGACATGGGTGCAAGCAAATGGTTTTGATGAATATTATTATGCAAATGAACTAGATAATTACCCATATTTAAATAATGTAATCCATGCTTCTAGCTATGATTTGCCGAAACAATATGATAGTCGAAATAAAGGGTTGGTTACTTCGGTTAAAAATCAAGGCTCTTATGAGACTCATTGGTTACATGCTTTTATGGGAGCATCGGAATCAAATATATTAAAAAAAGGATTAGCAGTATCAAGCGAACAGTTAAATTTATCTGAATTGGCAGCTGGTTATGTGGTCTATCATAATAAACCAACTGATACGAATTTAACTTCTAATGATAGTTCAACAAGTGCTTTAGATGACTTTTTATATGGTGATGGACATTTAGAAGGAACGGCATTTATGATTGGTCGTGGTGGAGGTATTACTTCTGAATCAACACTTCCTTATTCCATGGCTTCTAGTGATGAATTATCGTATTATCTCAATGGAAATACGATGCTATGGGCAGATTATCGTTTAAAAGATGCAATCTTTATCTCTCGAAATGATGAGGATGCTATAAAAGAAGCAATTATAAAATATGGAGCTGTAGCGATAAAATATCAATCATGTCGTATCAATGATCCTAAACAAGCATATGTATATCGCTCTGGAGGAACGATTAACTCAGCTTTAACAATTATTGGTTATGATGATACGATTTCTAAGGATTTATTTTATGGTGAAACACCTAGTAGAGATGGTGCTTGGCTTGTGAAAAATTCATGGGGAAATACTGCCAATGGAGGTATCTTTTATTTATCTTATGATCATATGATGCAAGATGCTGTTGCATATATTTATGCACCAAATGAATATTATGATCATAATTATCATTATGATGCTACTCCATCATTAACAATGACATCGCAACAACCAAACATTCCTTTAAAAGCAGCAAATGTTTATCGAGCGCAAAAAGGGACAAATTCTAAACCAGAATATTTAAGAAGTGTAGCGATTGGAATTGGTTCTGTTAATACCGATTATGAAATTCAAATTTATACTCATTTAGAAGATGAAAGTAATCCAGAAAGTGGAATTGCGATGTTTGATACTCCGATTAGTGGAAGTAAAAATCATCCTGGATATTATTCTATTGATTTACCTCAACCAGTGTTATTAGAGAATGATACATTATTCTCGGTTGTAGTGACATTACGTAATCGTAACCAACGTCATTTAACATATATTTATACTTCTGAAAGTACAAGGTTTGGTGATGATGTGAATTTTGTAGAAGGTACAAATATGAATCAATCTTTCTTTTATGAAAATGGAGGATGGAATGATTTACATCAACAACAAAAAGTAGCTCGTATTCGTGCATTAACTACCACGAAAACAACCTATACATCAGTTCAATCATTAGATTCATCGTTTTTTGCTTTAACACAAGATGAACATGTATATTCAGGGGCAGCAATTGAACCAGAAGTTGTATGTTCAAACACACAATTACAAGAAGGAAGAGATTATTTAGTAAAATACCAAAACAATATCATGCCTGGAACAGCTGAAGTAGTGATTCAAGGAATCAATAATTATAAAGGATCTATTGTATTATCTTTTACTATTTCAAAACGTAAATTAGAAGAAGCGATGGTAGAGGACATTCCAAGTCAAATTTCTTATGGGACACCTGTTTTTCCAAATGAGAAAGTATTGTTTGAAAATCGTGTGTTACAAAAAGGTGTTGATTATGAAGTGTCTTATGGAGAAAATGTTTCAAAAAAAGGAACAGTTGTAATAACAGGAATTGGTCAATTTGAAGGTAGCGTCACCAAAGAATTTAGTATTAAAGGTCTAGATGTAATGTGTTATTTTCAAGCAAATGTTGAGCCTGCTGATGCAGGAAGTGTATCGATTCAATCAAGTGGCTTTGTTGGAGAAACGATTAATGCAGTAGCAGGTGCATATTCATCACGTTATATTTTTGTATACTGGTTAAAGGATGGTGAAGTGTTTGCTAGAGAAAATCCACTTCAATTTATTGCAAAAGAAAGTGCGACACTTACGGCACAATATCGCCCAACCAAAGAATATGCGGATTTACAAGATTTATATATTCAATTAAAAGAAGTTGAAAATGATGGTTATAATGAATCGACATGGAATCAATTTCAAGCTGATTTAGAATTGGCAGAATATATTGTGTCAAAGTATATGATTAATGATGTACGACTTGGTGCTTGTTACTACTGGTTATCTGATTCCTATGCGGCATTAAGTAAAGAAGAAATTGAACCAGAGCCTAAAATTAATTATGATGAAACGAAAGCTTATTTAGATGAAATAGAATCGAAAAATTTAAGTAAAAATGAATATACGCCAGATACATGGAATGTATTTGAGTTGGTACAAAAACAATTAATAGAAATGGTTGAATTAGAAAATGCTTCTTCTCAAGATGAAATAGATGGATTGTTGATTCAATTACAAAATGCATTTGATAAGTTGATGCAACGTGCAAACTTTAATGCTTTAAATGCATTATACCAACAATGGAATACATATTTAGAAGAAGATTATACCAAAACATCTTGGTCATTATTACAATCAAATAAACAGTTGGTGGAAGCAATGTTACAAAATAAAAATGCAACGCAAGAAGAAGTAGATATTTTATACGAACAAGTAAAAACTTTAAATTTAATTCCAAAAGGAAATACACAAGCGTTACAAACATTAGTTCAAGAATATCGTATGCTTGATGCTTCTATTTATACAATAAACAGTTACATGAGTTTCAGAATGATTTTAGATGAAATTCAAGAAAGCATAGAAGATACAGATGATTTAACGCAAGATGATGTAGAACTTTATGAGTTACAACTAACAACAGCTTACAAACAATTGGTTAAAATTGTAGGAAAGGTTGAAAATTTCACAACAAATATTATCAACTACAAAGAAGTGAAATTAACTTGGGATAATGTAGAAGAAGCAGATACATATATTGTTCAAAGGTTAAATAAGGATGAGATTTGGGAACAGGTTGCAGAAGTGAGAGGATGTGAATATATTTATACCCAAAAAACGGGTGTAAAATATGTATATCGTATTTTAGCTAAACGTATAAGTGATGGTTATATTAGTGAGCCATCTGATACAAAAGAAGCAATCACTCAATTAAGTGGAGTTCCAATCTTAGATATTCAACAAATTTCATCTACACGTTTTGCTTTATCTTGGACAACAATAGAAGGTGCAACTCGTTATATTATTTATCGTAAAGCCGAAGGTGGATCTTATTCAAAAGTTTTAACTTTAGGTGGAACAGCTACCTCGTATACAACAAATTCATTAACTCCAAACAAATATTATTTTATTGTGAAGGCGGCTCGATATGATTCGACTGATCGAGTGATGACAAATGGTTCTAATGTGGTAGAAGGTGCATCAGTGTTTGATAAACCAGTTGTAAGGGTAAGTAAAGAATCTGATTCTACTGCACTTATTTCATGGGATAAGGTAGAAGGTGTAAATGGTTATGAAGTATATCGTAAAACAGGCTCTCAATCATCTTATAAAAAACTTAAAACTTTGAAAGAATGTAGTTATATTTCAAAAAGTTTAAAAATGAATAAAACTTATTACTATAAGGTTCGTGGATTTAAAAATGTAGGAGATACGAAAGTTTATACAGTTTATTCAACTGCAAAAACATTGCGAATGAAATAAAATAAGGAATCATTTTTAAATTTATGCATATACTATCAATGCAAGGGGTAATGGATTCATTAAGACCATTATCCTTTAAGTTGATGGTATTAGGTTTTGTTAAACATACAAAAACCAAAAAAACAAATAAAAAAACAAAAATATTTCAAAAAGATGTTGACAATAAGAAATTGATTTGGTAATATATACGAGCGCTGAGCGAGAAAAGCTCAGGCAATTTGATCTTTGAAAACTAAACAGGAAACGTCAATTCAAGAGAAACAATATTCTCGGAAAACAATCAACAAATTTATTAAAAAAACGTTAGCAAAACGTTTTGAGTCATATCAAATGGAGAGT
>JAXJYR010000175.1:0-2259 GCA_036306885.1 Longicatena sp. | reverse complement strand
TTCTAATCCACTTAAAGAGACATTCATTGCCTCATGTGCTAATAAAATAATAGAACATCCTGCTTCCGCAATACAGCATCCATCTTCTTCAAAATAAAAATCAGTAAAATAACGATCTAATGAAATCACTACCCCATCATAATCGTCATCGCTACATAGTAAGTTACTACCTTTTCCAAATAATTTCCATGAAATTTGTTCGCTTTTTAAAATTTCCATAATTCTAATTAAGCATAAATAATTTTTTGGATAAACATAGTAAGCACAGTTTCCTCCAATGCGAAATGTAGTACGTTTTTTAAATGAAACATTACATTCTACATCCGCATATGCACGTAATCTATTTTCTAAACACATATTTTCTCCTTCTACTTATTACGTAGTAATTCTTCACACCAATCTAAAATATCACTACAAGCATTAGGTTTTCCTAGTCGTAACGCATTTTGATGAATACTTTCACGTTTAGCTGGATGATTCATAATGGCTTCAATTTTAGCTTTTAATGTCTCTGGACTTAAATCTTTTTCTTCAATCATTTCTGCTGCTCCATCTTCTACCATCACACTAGCGTTGTAGAATTGATGATTATGAGCTACATAAGGACTTGGAATTAAAATTGAAACACTTCCCAATGCTAAGATTTCGGCAGCTGTCGTAGCTCCCGCACGACAAATCAATAAATCCACCTTTTCGATAATATCTAATTGACGAACATAATCGACAACAACAATATTTTCTTGTGGAAAAGCTGATTTTACTTCAGCAAATTTATCTTTACCACTTACAAATAAGATTTGATAGCTTGAATCAATCGTTGGTAGTACATCTTTCATCATTTCATTTATACTACTTGAACCAAGTGATCCCATTACAACTAAAATAAGTGGTTTATCCTCTTTTAAACCTAATGATTGAAAATATTGGGCATCAAATTTTGTTTCTACGGCACTCGTAGCACGTGGGTTTCCTAACAAACGAACCTTTTCTCGCCCAAATTCTTCATAACATTTTTCATAACAGATAACAATTGCGTCCATATATTTGGCTACAACTTTGTTTGACATTCCTACTACTGAGTTTTGTTCATGAATCATTGTCACAACACCTTTGCGATGTGCTGCAAGCATCACTGGAGCACTTACATACCCTCCAAAACCAATAGCAATATCTGGTTGAAAGCGATCCATAATTTTTAAAGCTTTTAAATATGCTTTTCCCATTAAAGTAACAGCCTTCATTTTGTGAAAAACATTCCCTGTCATACCACATGCATGAAGTCCTTCAAAAGCATACCCATGATTTGGTACAATTTCAGCTTCCATGCGATCGTCATTACCTACAAATAAGATTTCAATATCTGGATAGCGTTTTTTAGCAGCATCTGCTAAAGCTATCGCTGGATATATATGTCCACCTGTTCCTCCTGTCGCAATTAACAATCTCATAATATCACGCTCCTCATTTTTAATTATATCATGTATATTCAAAAAAAAATATAGCCACACCTAACTTTTATCCATGGAATCACTGGAAATGCCAGTCATAATATTTATTGTTGTGATATATTATATGCCAATCATTACGAATTTAGATAAATTCACGTTAAGATTAAATGAAAATTATTTCATCTATAAATTTATCATATGCTTAATTTATGATATACTCTATACGAGGTGTAAATTTATGAGTATTGTAACTGTATCAAATGTATCCCATAGTTTTGGTGGTAGAGAAATTTTAGTTGATGTTTCATTTCGTTTATTAAATGGAGAACATGTTGGTTTAATTGGTGCCAATGGTGAAGGAAAATCAACTTTTTTAAATATATTAAATGGTAAGCTAACTCCAGAAGAAGGAAAAGTAGAATGGTGTAATCGTATTACGATTGGTTATTTAGACCAACACACGGTCTTAAAGAAAGGTTTAACGGTAAAAGAAATCTTACAACAAGCATTCCATCATTTATTTGATTTAGAAAAAGAAATGATGGACAACTACAATGAAATGTGTGATTGTAGCGAAGAGAGAATGAATGAATTAATGGAAAACGTTGGTGAAATTCAAACGATTTTAGATAGTAGTGGTTTTTATGATATCGATACTAAAATCAATGAAATTGCCCAAGGTTTAGGGTTAATGGACATTGGTTTAGATAAAGACGTGAGTATGCTTTCTGGAGGACAACGTTCTAAAGTATTACTATGTAAATTATTATTAGAAAACCCAATGATTTTAGTTCTAGATGAGCCTACGAAC
>JAXJYR010000174.1:0-3779 GCA_036306885.1 Longicatena sp. | reverse complement strand
GTGTAAACCACTTAATGGTTGGTTATAGTTGGTTGGATGATTTACACGTTCACAAATTAGATTACGTAAGAATAATGCATAATCAGAAATTAAATCACGTTCTGCAACACTTCCACCAGCCTTGCTTGTAAAGTTGTTTTCTACAGCATAAGTAATAATTTCTTTAATATCGGCTTTGTTTAAACCACCATTACGATCAAAGAATTTCATTCCATTACGTTGAAATGGTAAATGCGAAGCCGTAATCATAATTGCACCATCGCAAGAATAAGCTTCAAATTGAGTCGAACAAAACATACTTGGTGTAGAAGATAGATGTGTATCAAATACTTGAACCCCTAATTCTACCATATTTTCAATAATACTTCTTTTTAATGTTTCTGCTGATAAACGTGAATCGTGTCCTACCGCAACACAAATGTTTTCCTTATTAAAATGTTTACGTAAATATGTCACGAATCCTTTGGCAAATAAGCCAGCAGTTTCACTAGTAAGAGTAACTGCTTCACTTTCTGTTTCAATTGCTGTTCCACGAATATCAGAACCGTTTTGTAAATGATATAGATTCATAAAAAAAATCCTCTCTTTCAATATATTATTGTATCAAATTCTAAAGGGAATGCAAGATGTGATATTTTATGATATAAAATGACAAAAAAATTAGCGAAAGAAGGCAGAATATTTAATGAAAAAAATAAGTAGGCATGATACAATATTATTGAAGCGCTATCATGTTTTTTTTAGCGCATTTAGGGCGGAAAAACCTGGAACATCGCCCAGAAAGGAAGGTAAAAATGAAGGCAAAACTTTTAAAAAGTGTTTTAGCTGCTGCTATGGCATTGAGTATTGTACCTCTTTCTAACATCGAAATTTCAGCTGCAACTGGTTTCGAAGGAGAAGCTTGGTATGACCAAATTGAAGTCGTAGAAGAAAACCGTGAAAAAGCACACGCTTATTTCATTCCTTATGAATCAGCAGAAAAAGCACTAGCAAACGAAAAATCAGTTCTTGATGAAGACGCTGAAGCATCTAAATATGTGATGTCTTTAAACGGAGAATGGGATTTCTTCTTTGCTGAAAAACCAGCGGATCGTTTAAGTGATCCAGACGCAGAAACAATTGACTGGAGTGGAAAATTAACTGATAAAGTACCTGTACCAAGCAGTGTTGAAACTTTAGTTGATGAAGATGGAGCATTTAAATATGCTACACCTATTTATTCGAACCAAAGATACCCATGGGGGAACTATGAAACAGTAAACTATGATTACAATATGGCTACTGCTGCGAAAGCTCCAACTGTAAAAAACGGGGTATCTCACTTTGAAAGAACATTTGTAATTCCTCAAGAATGGGATGGACGCCAGGTATTCGTTTCATTTGAAGGGGTAGAAAGTGCATTCTATTTATATGTTAACGGTCAAAAAGTAGGGTATGGGGAAGACTCTTACACACATGATGACTACAACATTACTTCTTACTTAAACCCAACTGGAGAAGAAAACACTATTTCTGTGCAAGTATACCGTTGGTCAACAGGTTCTTACCTAGAAAATCAAGACTTTATTCGTTTAAGTGGTATCTTCCGTGATGTAAAACTTTACTCTAAAGCAAACATCGAAATTCGTGACTTCTTCTTAAAACCAAGCTTAAATGCAGATTACTCAATTGGTACTTTAACTGCAGATGTTGATGTACGTAACTTAAAAGGTGCTGCAACTACAGCTAAAGTTGAAATTCAATTATTCCCAATTGATTCTGAAACTCCATTATTTGCAGAACCAATCGTAATTGATTACGCATTAGAAGCTGCGAAAGCTGGAAAAGAATTAATCGAAGACACAGGTGTTCGTCACACTGATTCTGCAACAATTGCGAACCCTGCATTATGGTCACACGATAACCCTAACTTATACCGTGCATTAATTACATTATATGATGCAAACGGTAAAGCAGTTGAATACATCGCTCAAAACGTTGGATTCAAATCTTTAGAACGTGTTGTGATCAATGACAATGGACAATACCAAATCCAAATCAATGGTCAAAAATTAATGATTCGTGGTACAAACCGTCACGAGTCTCACTACACTAAAGGTCGTGCAATTGGTTGGGATGAAATCAAATATGACTTAATGACAATGAAACAAAACAACTTAAACGCTCTTCGTATGTCTCACTACCCTAACAACGTGTTAACATACGCATTAGCTGATGAGTTAGGTATCTATGTTTGTGACGAAGTAAACATTGAGTCTCACCAAGGTGCTTCTAATGGTAACGTACAACTTCCTTCTAAATACCCAGTTTGGACAAACTCTGTAATGGATCGTACAATGAACATGGTAGAACGTGACAAAAACCACACTTCTGTTATTATCTGGTCTTTAGGAAACGAAGCTACTTATGGTACATACCCAATGGACGACTCTTACTGTTTCTACACAGCTACTAGCTGGATTTTAGACAGAGACCCAAGTCGCATTCGTAAATATGAACGTGACAACCGTTACACAATGAACGCTGATGGAACATTCAACCGTGAAATGTCAATGGTAGATGTTTACTCTTCTCAATACTGGGCTGTAAGTGGAATTGTTGGACACGTAACTTCTCCTTCAATGAAACTTCCATACATCCAATCTGAATACTCACACGCGATGGGTAACGCGATTGGTAACTTAAAAGAATACTGGGATGTATTCCGTACATACCCTAACGCTCAAGGTGGATTCATTTGGGACTGGGTTGACCAAACTATCGTAACTACAACACAAACAGTTCGTCAAGCTTATGTAGTTGATCAAAACACTATGACAAAAGCTCCTTTAACTGGAGAAATCGTTGATGGTGCATTAGATGGACACATTACAGTTCCTGGAATTTCAATTTCAGCACAAGGATTAACTTTAGATGCTATCGTTAACGTACCTGCTGGATCATCAATTCCTGGAAACTCACCAATTATTTCTAATGGTGACAACAGCTTCAACTTAAAATTTGACTCTAACGGACGTGTAGAATTCTTCGTAAACGGATGGTCTGGAGGAGTATTCACTGCTACTATGCCTGCTGGATTCAACGATGGAAACAACCACCGTTTAACTGCAACTGCTGAAGCTAGCGCATCTGGAAGCTTATTAAAAGTTTACTACGATGGTGCAAAAATTGCTGAAGGAACTGTATCAACTGCTGCTCCTTACGTAACTTCTACATATGGAATCGGTATCGGAATTGACCCAGAATACACTAGCCGTGTATGGCCTGGAACAATCGATGCTGTACGTGTTGTGAAAAAAGCAATGACTGCTGATGAAATCGCTGCTGGAATGATTTCTGCAACAGCTTCTGAAGTAGCTTATGGTGTTGACTTCAACGCAAACGAAATTACAGAAGACGTACTTGAAGGTGGAGATGTATTCTGGGGATACGGTGGAGACTGGGATGACAAACTAGTAAACGACAACAACTTCGTTGGTAACGGTATTATTCCTGGGGACCGTTCTTACTCTCCAAAACTTGCAGACGTGAAAAAAGTTCACCAAGAAATTAGCTTCTACAACGATGGAAATGCTGTAAATGGCGAAGTACGTGTTGTAAACGAATTCGTATCTCGTAACTTAAACGAATTTGATATTACTTGGTCATTAGTAAAAGATGGAACAACAGTTAAATCAGGAAAACTTGACTTAGATGTTGAAGCTGGAAAATCTACTACAGTAACATTAGACTTACCTGAATTAAAAGATGTAAAAGCAATCGATGACTACTTCTTATTC
>JAXJYR010000173.1:0-8249 GCA_036306885.1 Longicatena sp. | reverse complement strand
TCATCATTATTTACGATTATTTTCATTTTATCCTTCATAGAAATAATAATATGGGCAGCTGTGTGACAATGTGGCGATGGTTCTAAATTTTTCGTATATATTAAAATATGATTTTTAAATTCATAAATTTTTGTCATAATTCAACCTCTTATGAGTAATTATCTTTAAAATCAAAACATTTCATTGATTCATTAGTGCTTTAATAGCTTTTTATATGATTTGTCTACACAAATTGCGCCAAATGGTGCAGTTAATAAAATAGATAGTATAGCTACAGTTAAAACGACACTTCCACAACTTAGTCCCATCGCAAGTGGAATTGTACCAATTGCAGCCTGCACTGTTGCTTTTGGAGTATATGCCATCATACAAAACAATCGTTCATTTTTAGTTAGATGAGTTCCTAACAAAGAAATAAAAACTCCTAGCATTCTAAAAATTAAAGCAATGATTACAAGTAAGATTACAGTGGATCCAGCTTCTAATGCATATCTTATATCGACTGCAACTCCTACAAGAACAAATAAAAATACTTCAGCACCTAACCATAGCTTGTTGTATTTTACAGATAATCGCTGTGCCAATACATGATCATCTATTTTTATCATGATACCCATACTCATAATAGCAAGAAGACCAGACACGGAAATAATAGCTTCTAATTGTTCTTGGATTTCAAGGAAAAGAAAAGATACACTTAACATAATTAAAACTTTGATGGAATCACGAAGATGATATTTTTGAAAAAACCAAAGTAATATTTTTCCTACCAAAAGTCCTAATAAAACACCAAGTCCAATCGAGGTTGGTATTTGGATAAAGCTTAAAATCGATGCACTACCAGTAGTAGCTAAAGTAGTGAACGCTGTAAATAGAACAATTACAAAGACATCATCTACAGATGCTCCTGCTAAAATCATTTGCGGAATACTTTGACGTACACCATAGCCTTCTTCAATAAGTTTAATCATTCTTGGAACAATAACTGCCGGAGAAACAGCCGCAATGACACTACCTACAATAGTGGCCTCTAAAGTCGATATCCCAAGTAATAACGGTGCAAATATAATTGTACCAATTATTTCGATACAAGCTGGGACAAAACACATCATAATCGCAGGGCGTCCGACTTTTTTTAAGTCGCTAATATTAAGCGATAAACCAGCTCGTGTTAAAATGATCACAAGCGCAATTTGTCTAATATCACTAGATATCAAAAGAATAGAATCATCAACTAAATTGAAGCAAGAAGGGCTTATTAAAATTCCAATTAAAATCATTCCTAATAAACTAGGTAATTTCATTTTATTAAACAGCCAACCAGCTGCTAAACCAAATAATATAATCATGGCGATACTTGTTAACATTCAAATTCCTCCTAATAAATTTAATGTTTATTACTATCATTTTATCATTTATAATAGCATAAGCATAGGCTGATAAAGCCAACTTAGTCTTATAAAATAAGACAACCGCATTTATCTTAATGCGGTTATCTCATTTCTATTGATTTTTTCTTATAATAATTTCACTAATTATTTCAGCTGTTTCTTCCATACCAAATTTATCAGTATCAATACATAAATCATAGTTACTTGCATTCGCCCATGAATGATAACCAAAACTATTGTAATAATCAGAACGTTCCTTATCAACTCTTTTAATTTTCGCTTTACTTTCTTCGAAAGAAAGGTTTTCACGTTGCATAACTCTTTGAATTCTACTATTCATAGGTGCGGTAATAAATACTTTAAATAAATTAAATTTATCTTGAAGAATTTGATCAGCACGTCTACCTACAATCACACAAGGACCTTTGTTGGCAATATCTTCAATGATTTCTCTTTGCGTATCCGTTGCTATTTTCTCCATTTCGATATATTCATCTGAAACATAACCATCATAACTATATAATAAACTTGACTTTTCATCGACACCACCTAAAAAGTTTTTATTTAAACCACTTTTCAGTGCAGTTTGTTCTAGTAATTCTGAATCATAAAAGGAAATTCCTAATTGATTCGCAATTAGTTTTCCAACACTTCTTCCTCCAGAACCATAAGTACGACCAATTGTAATAATCATATCGTTTAAAGATATATTATCATTAGTTTCATATGAAATTGAATCGTTTGAGATGGAATTTTGAATAGCTTGCGAATCTTCTTCTATTTCTTTTAATAATTTATGATATACCTTACGATAAATGTAAGTTGAGAAAATAACTGTGATTCCATCAGAAATTAGTTGTGCCGATACAACTCCATACAATTGAAAAAAGTGGTTCATTATGAAGATAATAGGAATAGCAAATAATCCTTGTCTACAAATACCTAAAAGAAGTGATTCTTTTCCTTTACCCATCGCTTGCAAGCAATAAATTTTTTGAAAGTTAATAATAATAAATGGTGCTACTAAACATGCAATACGAATAAAATTCGTTCCAAAAGCAATTGTAGCTTCATCTTTAATAAATAACCAAATAATTTGTGATGCAAACAATTCAAAGATTACAATACAAATACCAGAAATAATCATTCCATAGTTTTGAGCGGTTTTGGCAAAACTCTTCATTCGTTCATAGTTTTTTGAAGCATAATTGTACGCAACAAGTGGCATCATACCTTGACATAATCCCATTCCAATATTTAGTGGAAGCATATCTACTTTTTGAACAATACCATATGCCGCAAGTTCAACATCACCATAACCTGAAGTTAAGTTATTACGAATAATATGTGAAAAATTTGCTAACATTCCTGTAATTGCAGATGGTAAACCAATTGCAAAAATATCAATGATTAATGATTTATCAATTCGTATAAACTTAGGAGATATCGATAAAATCGTTTTACCACGTAATTTATAATAAATATATATAAAATATAGTAGTGAAATAATGTTAGAACATAATGTCGCTAACGCTGCACCAGTAACTTCATTCCCTGCTGGTAAAATTACAAACATAAATAATGGGTCTAAAATAATATTAGCAATCCCACCAAGCGCTAAACCAAATCCTGATTCTTTTGAATATCCTGCACTACGAAGTAAAAAAGAAATTGTCATTCCAACCGTTGAAGGAATGGCACCAACAACTACAACCCAGAACAAATAAGAGGATGCATAAGTGATTGTATTATCAGAAGCCCCTAATAATCGCGCAAGAGGTTCGGTGAATAAGAAACAAATCAATGCATAAATAATAGCAATAACCAAAGATCCATAAATACTAAATACTCCAACTCTTTTGGCTTCTTCATCTCTTTTTTCACCCATTAGGCGTGACATCAAACTACCACCACCAACACCAAATAAATTAGATAGTGATGTAAGTATAAAAAATAAAATACTAACTACACTAGCAGCTGCTACTTTATATGGATCATTAGACATTCCAATAAAAAAAGTATCTGCTAAATTATAAATCATTGTAATTAATTGACTAATAATGGTAGGTATTGCCATTGTTAAAAGTGCTTTCCCCACTGGCATTGTTTCAAATAATGCTGTTTTTTCATTTAATACTTGATTATTTGTATTACTCATTATAATTCTCCATTTCTATCGATTATATTTAAACTGTGATGTTTATTTTAGCACAATATTCAATAAAAATATAGATATGAGTGTAATATAGCATTTTATAATTAAAATCAATTCTTCAACTGATACATTTAATGTTTCTGCTAGTTTTGGTATTGAATGAATATCTGGACAAGATAAGTCACGTTCCCATTTTGAAACAGCCTTATCTGTAACTCCTATCTTTTTAGCTAATTCTAGTTGCGTCATACCGTGTTGTTTTCTAAGTTCTGCAATCATTATTACCAAGTGTTTTTTTCATCAAAATCATCCTTTTTGATGTTATTAGTATATATTTTATGCTTAAATAACTAAACCAACCTACAGTTTACTTTACTCTACCATAAAGTTTAATGCATTATAGTGATGAAATGAGCATAAAAAAACAGCCTGATATTTTATCTGGCTGTTATATATCAATCATCTTTAATGATTCGATTAAGAAATTTGTTTATTTCCAACGATAGCATTAAATACAACACTTACTATCAGCATCACTATAGTTATAGAAATCCAACCAAATCCTAAATCATATAGTGGTAAAGAATGACAAATTTCACTAATAAATCCAAGTGAGATACCAATACCATCAATTGCATAGATTAAACTAATAACGGCTGTACCTAGAATGGTAAAAGGATAAATAAATTTGTTGCCCCTAATAAATTTGTCACTTAAACCTAACACAATTAGCATAATCGAAACAGGATAGATTGCATTAAGAATAGGAATCGAAATGCTTAAAATTGTATTAAGTCCTTGATTACAAATCACAAAAGAAAAGATAGTAATACCTAATACAAATTTATTGTAGCTAATTCGATGAAATAAGGTTGAGAAATATTGAGATATAGAGTTTATAAGACCTACACATGTAGTTAAACACGCAAGTGTAAAGATTGCAGCGAGAAGAATTGCTCCAAACTCACCAAAGAGCTGATACACAATTTGACGTAATGTCCAAGCTCCATTTTCTTGTATAGGATAAATACTACTAGACTGCATCCCCATATAAGTAAGCATTCCATAAACAAGAGTAAGAATTGTACCTGCAACAATACCAGCAAAAATTGTATACTTGATGACTCCATTTTTTTCTTTGATACCAAGATTTTTTAAAGTTATCGCAATTACAAGACCAAAGTTAAGTGCTGCAATTGTATCCATTGTTTGATAACCTTCACAAAAACCTTTCAAAAAAGCAGCTGAGCTATAATCTGGTTGTGGTTGTGCAACACCTGTTATACCTTTAATCATAAAACTAATAAACAAGAATACAATCATTGTTAATAATGATGGTGTCAGAAAACGACCGATACGATCTACAAGCTTGCTTGGATTTAATGCTAGCCATGCTGCAATAACAAAGAACACAAGTGAATATCCTAACATGCATAATTCGAAAGATATATTTTCTGGTAGATATGGTGCAACAGCCATTTCGAAAGGAACGCTTGCTGCACGAGGTATTCCAAGACCTGGACCAATAGAAAGGTAGATAAGTACAGTAAATATCATTGCAAATTTTTTATTTACACGAGAACCCAATTTATCTAATCCTTCGGATTGTGCAACAACAACCACACCTAGCACAGGTAAAACAACTGCGGTAATTAGAAAACCTAAAAATGCTGGAATCGTATTTTCTGCAGCATTTTGACCTAGAAATGGCGGGAAAATAAGGTTCCCAGCACCAAAAAACAAACTAAACAGCATAAAGCTGACAGTAACCATTTGACCTTTTGTTAATTTCATAATAAACTCCTTATATATTTAAACAAACAAGAACTACGCTATCAAATATACATAATATAACAATTAAGTAATTTAATGTTTAGAAACTTATTATAACATATATAATGAAAAAAACATAGATAAAATCCCATATCAATTTGTAGAAAATCCCATATCAATTTGTAGAAAATACGATAACATTTATCGTAAAAATCATGTGTTTTTAACTTCTTTATTCAAATCATCACTTTAGTTTTATGTATGATATAAGCATAATTATTTATATATTTTATACAATTTTTGATCGTATTGTTTCAGCTATTTTTACAATATCATTTTATTGCAACTAACTAACATAGATGTATTATTTTTATATTTAATATTTGCTATTTTCACTGACTATATTTACTTATTACAATTCCCTTGATAAAATAATTTTATCATGAAAAATCATAAATATCTAAATGGATAAGGGGGAAGTATTATTATGGCAAGACATTCTTTAGGCCCAAAAGGCTTTTTGACTGAAGAAGAAAAACAAAATATTCCTAAGGTAACCAAAGAACTATTATTACGCATTCTCTCGTATTTAAAGCCTTATTGGTTACAATTTTTATTCGTGTTTATCGCTATCCTGTTGTCTGCAACTGTCGGTTTGATGCCTTCTATCATCACTGGACGTATTGTGGATCAAGCGTTAGTAGGTGAAGACTTAGCATTGTTGATACGTTTACTAATTATGGCATTTTGTGCGCTTGGTGTGAGTCAGCTTATCGGTGTTTTAGAAAGTTACATCAATTCATGGATTTCTCAGCGTATCATTTACGATATGAAAAATCAAATGTATCATCATCTACAGTATATGCCTCACTCATTCTTTACTACGGAAAAACAAGGAGATATCATTACTCGTATGAATACTGATATTAGTGGTGTTAGTTCTGTCATTAGTGGTACCCTTTCTAGTATCGTTAGTAACACGGCGACAGTTATCACTACTTTGGTGGCACTATTTTCGATGAGCTGGCAATTAGCTTTAGTAGGAATCGCTATCATTCCTTTATTAATTCTGCCTACTCGTAGTGCTGGTAAGACTCGTTGGTTATTACTTAGTGAAAGTCAGGCCAAAACAGATGAAATGAACCAAGTTATCAATGAAACGTTATCGGTGAGTGGTTCGATGTTAGTTAAAATCTTCACTCGTGAGGAAGATGAGTACCAAAAATTTGTTAAAGTAAATGGTGAAGCTACAGATATTGCCTTAAAAGAACGACGTAGTGGAAAATGGTTTATGGTCGTTATGGGGATGTTTAGTCAGTTAGGTCCTTTACTAATCTATTTTGTAGGAGGTCTTCTGATTATTAATAAATGGGATACTACCCTTTCTGTAGGTGTCATCACTGCCACCGTAGCATTAATTAACCGTTTATATCGCCCGGTAGAATCGCTACTAAATCTTCAGGTTGATTTTACTCGTTCATTAGCACTATTTACTCGTATTTTTGACTATTTTGATCGTGAGAATACGATTGTATCTCCAGAAAATGGATTAAAACCTGATGTGGTTATGAAACCTATTGAATACAAGCATGTGGCATTTAGCTATGACCCATCTAAACCACTTCTAACAGATGTGAACTTCACCGTTCCTGGTGGTAAAATGTATGCCATCGTAGGTCCTTCTGGTTCAGGTAAATCAACTGTAGTTAATATGATTCCTCGTCTTTATGATGTAGTAGGTGGTAGTGTTACGATTGCTGGTGTCGATGTTCGTGATTTTGACCTAAAATATTTACGCCAATGTATCGGTGTTGTAACGCAAGAAACTTACCTGTTTAATGGTACGATTTTAGATAATCTTCGTTATGCCAAAGCGGATGCAACAATGGAAGAAATTGAAGCAGCTTGTCGTATTGCCAATATTCATGAATTCATTACTAAACAACCGAAAGGCTATAACACTGAAGTTGGAAACCGTGGGTTAAAACTTTCAGGTGGTGAAAAACAACGTATTTCCCTTGCCCGTGTCATCTTAAAAGATCCTAAGATTTTAATTCTAGATGAAGCGACAAGTGCCCTAGATTCTATTTCTGAGAATGCAATTCAGGATGCTTTAGAAGCAATGATGAAAGGTAGAACGAGCATTGTCATCGCCCACCGACTTTCTACTATTTTAAAAGCAGATAAGATTCTTGTCGTGAAAGATGGAGTGATTTCTGAACAAGGTACGCATGAAGAACTTTTAGCTTTAGGTGGAACTTATCGAGATTTATTTGAAACGCAATTCCGTCAAGCAATCGATTATGAAACAAAACCATCGTTAGATATTGAGTCACTAAGTACTTCTCATGAGGTACGTTCTATCACACAAGCCGATATCTCTGATGTATATGCTCTATGTAAATCTAACCAAAAATATTATGAAAACACTAATTCAGCTCCTACTGTTGAAAGTCTAACAGAAATTATCTCTCGCTTACCAGAAAATGTTGTGCCAAAAGATAAATATTTTGTAGGTTTTTATGACAATGAACAACTAGTGTCTGTATTAGAACTTATCACTGGTTATCCAGAAAGCAATGATGCATTTATTGGTTGGTTTATGGTCGATGGACATCTTCAACGTCAAGGTATTGGTTCTCAAATCTTTGCCGATGTAAGAGCTGCTATGACAGGACAAGGATATGATTATCTATCCCTTCAATGTGAAAAAGAAAATGTAGAAGCGATTGCGTTCTGGCAAGCTCAAGGATTCCATATTACTAAGGAAGACGCTACTAGTATTCATTTCGCTAGATCAATTTAATTATCA
The DNA here is from genome assembly GCA_036306885.1 of Longicatena sp. GTDB lineage: Bacteria > Bacillota_I > Bacilli_A > Erysipelotrichales > Erysipelotrichaceae > JAXJYR01. The sequence continues at coordinate 118 of JAXJYR010000173.1, read as the reverse complement.
ACTCACCTATGGAAAAGGTGTGAAGAATTTCTAAAAGAAAGGATTCACACAATGTCATTAAGTTAGTACTGAAATAACGAAGAAGAGTCAATTGAAAACTGACCCTTCTTTTTTTTTT
>JAXJYR010000172.1:0-7209 GCA_036306885.1 Longicatena sp. | reverse complement strand
TCTTGCCTCTGTATAACGCATCGCTGCCGCAGGGTCATCGTCGATTGAACCATTGTTTCCTTGCATATCAATTTGCGGAGTACGAATTTTCCAATCTTGTGACATACGTACCATCGCATCATAAACTGAGCTATCCCCATGTGGGTGATAATTCCCAATTACTAAACCAACCGTTTTAGCTGATTTACGATATGGCTTATCAAAGGTATTTCCATCTTCATTCATCGCATATAAAATACGACGTTGTACTGGTTTTAAGCCATCACGTGCATCTGGTAAAGCACGATCTTGAATAATATATTTAGAATAACGCGCAAAGCGTTCTCCCATAATATCTTCTAAATTTAATACGAGTGAAGTCGCTGTTGGTGTTACTTCTTGTTTTTTAGTTGTTTTTGAACTCATAGATTCACCTCGAATTCATCTTCTAATGTAAAGGATACATTTTCTTCAATCCATTCACGTCTTAAATCGGCTTTTGAACCCATTAATACCGATACATTACGTTCAGCTGCGACTGCATCATCAATGCTCACTTGAATTAATGTACGTGTTTCTGGACACATTGTTGTATCCCATAATTGGTCGGCATTCATTTCTCCAAGACCTTTATAACGTTGTAGATTAAAACCTTTAGGGAATGTTTTACGTAAACGATTTAAGTCATCATCTGTCCATGCATATGCCACATCTTTTCCTTTGGTTAATTTATATAAAGGTGGCATTGCAATATAAACCATTCCTTTTTCAATTAACTCACGCATATAGCGATAGAAGAAAGTTAGTAATAAGATTTGAATATGTGCTCCATCATCATCGGCATCGGTCATAATAATTACTTTATGATAATTACTATCTTCAGCTCTAAAATTCGCTCCTACACCAGCACCTAGAGCATGAATAATCGTATTCAACTCTTCATTTTTCTCTACACTTTGTAAAGTTGCCTTTTCTGTATTTAAAACTTTACCACGAAGAGGTAGAATCGCTTGATAACGAGAATCACGTCCTTGTTTAGCACTACCACCAGCTGAATCCCCTTCGACTAAGTATAATTCTTTACGACGTGCATCTTTCGATTGGGCACTTGCTAGTTTTCCTGATAAAATCTTTTCACTTTTACTACGGCTTTTTCCTTTACGTGCTTCTTCACGCGCAGCCTTCGCCATTTCACGGGCACGACAGGCTTGTTGCATCTTTTTTATTAATAAGGAAGATAATTCTTTATTTTCTTCTAAGAAGTAGCTTAACTTTTCACTTACTAAACTATCTACTGCATTCTTTGCTTCAGCTGTACCTAATTTACCTTTAGTTTGTCCTTCAAATTGTAATAAGTGTTCAGGAATTCCTAACGATAAAATGATGGTTAATCCTTCACGAATATCTGTTCCTTCAAAATTTTTATCCTTCTCTTTTAAGAACCCATTTTTACGAGCATATTCATTAAATACTTTCGTAAAGGCGTTTTTCACCCCTGTTTCATGTGTTCCTCCATCTTTGGTACGAACAATATTGACAAAAGAGAAAATGTTTTCTTGATATTCATCGGTATATTGAAAACACATATCTACTTTAATATCATTAACGTTTCCATGAAAGCTAACTGGTGGATGGAAAACATTTTTATCTTCATGTAAGAACTCCATAAAAGCGTCTAAACCTTTTTCATAATGATAAATATTTTCGCGTTCTTTGCCTTTACGTTCATCCTTAACAATTAATTTTAAACCCTCTAATAAGAAAGCGTCTTCTTGTGCTCTTGTCGCAATTTGAGAATATGAAAATTTAGTTGTAGAAAAAATATTTCCATTTGGTTTAAAACGTGTTGTCGAACCACTTCGATTACTTTTTCCAATTGTTTTCAAAGGAGATACTTTATTTCCTCCTTCTTCAAATAACATTTGATATTTTTTTCCATCACGACAAACAGTTACTTCCATAAAGTCACATAATGCATTTACAACACTTGCACCTACACCATGTAAACCTCCACTTGTTTTATATCCACCCTCACTTGAGAATTTTCCTCCAGCATGTAATACGGTGTGAATTACTTCTAAGGTTGATACCCCAGAGGCATGCGTTGCCACAGGCATCCCACGACCATGGTCTTCTACACGAATGATATCACCCTCTTCAATCGCAATGGTAATTGTATCACCATATCCATTTAACGCTTCGTCAATGGAGTTATCGACAATCTCCCATACCAAGTGATGTAATCCACGTCCATCCGTACTTCCAATATACATCCCTGGTCGCTTACGAACAGCTTCTAATCCATCTAATATTTGAATACTTTGGGCATCATATGATTTTTGAGCCATTCGTGTCACCTCCCTTTCATTGCTTGTTGATTATACAATTATTTTTTATTTATTTCAATCATTGACAAATAGAAAAAACATCATCTCCTTCATCTTTATCTTACGAATGAAATGATGTTTTGTTCAAATTTTTAACGTTCCGCAATTGCGATGGCTTCAATCGCTACACTTCCACCACGTACTAATTCAATACGATTTAAGAAACGTTTTTTCATTAATGCAATTAAAGCATCATTACGAGCTTCTGTTTGTAAACATTGCATAATCACTGATTTACCATCGTAATCAATTAATTTTGTTTTAAAAATTTCTGAAATTTCAAATACTTCCTTAATATCATCTTTGGTACAATGTTTGACCTTAATGAATAAAATTTCTTTCATATGAATATGCGTATCCGTATAATCGACCACCTTAATAACTTCTACACTACGCATTAATTGTTTCTTAATTTGTTCGAAGATTTTATCATTACTGGTTAAAGAAATAGTCATACGTGATACGGTAGGGTCTTCCGTAGTTCCTACGGTAAGACTATCGATATTATACATTTTCCCTGATAATAAAGATGAAATACGTGCTAATACCCCAATATCATTTTCTACAAATAGGCACATCCAACGTTTTTTCATTGTGTTCATTAGATTTCACCTTCACTTTCTAAAATCATATCTGATAAATTGTTTCCAGGTGGCACCATTGGCATTACATTCATTTCACGATCAATAATAAATTCAATTAAGGTTGGTCGTGTAGTTTCTGCTTTGGCTGCATCAAAGGCTGCCGCCATATCTTCTACTCCACAAACACGTAATGCTTGACATCCATAGCTTTCCGCAAGTGCTACAAAGTCTGGCGTATAAGCTGGACAATGACTTGTAGGGTTGCTACAAGCTTTTGGACACGTTCCTTTACGATATCTCAAACATGTCGAAGCATATTGACGTTTATAGAACATTTCTTGCCATTGACGTACGTTTCCTAAATATCCATTATTAAATACACAAATAATGACTGGTAATCCATATACTACCGCCGTCGCAAGCTCTTGAATATTCATTTGCATACCACCATCACCATTAATCGAAATCACGCGACGATTTGGATAAGCAAATTGCGCACCAATGGCACTAGGTAATCCATAACCCATAGTACCTAATCCACCACTTGTAAGTAATTGTTTGTGTTCATTGATGTCAAAAAATTGAGTTGTCCATAATTGGTTTTGCCCAACATCAGTCGTAACGATACAATCATCAAAGGCTTGGTTAATATATTGAATTACTCGTTGTGGATTCAAGCCATCATGTTTAATTTGAATTGGATAAGCTTTCTTCCAAGCTTGAATACTCGCTAACCATTCATCTGTTTGTAATGGTTCCATTCTTTCTAGCATTGCGTTAATAGCGACTTTTGCATCCGCAACCACCGGAATATCTACGACAATGTTACGAGAAATACTAGCAGGATCAATATCAATATGTACAATTTTAGCGTTTTGCGCAAAGGTTTCAATACGACCTGTAATACGATCATTAAAACGAGTTCCAATCGAGAATAACACATCACATTGTTGGATAGCTGTATTACTTGCATAATTTCCATGAATACCAATATTACCTACATATAACTCATGTGTAGTGTCAATCGCACCTTTTCCCATAATCGTTGTAATAACAGGAACACGACATAATTCAGCTAACTTTGTTAATTCTTCATTGGCACGAGCAATATTCACCCCACCACCAATTAAAAAGACTGGCTTTTTCGCATGACGTAATAATTCTAATGCCTTAAGTAATTGTCCAATATGAACATTTGTATTTGGTTTATAACCACGAATACTAATGGTTTCAGGATAATAATCACTACCCATAGTACGTTGAATATCTTTTGGTAAATCAACCACAACTACTCCAGGTTTTCCACTTTTCGCAATATAAAATGCTTTTTTAATTGTTTCTGCTAAATCCTCACGTTTGGTAACTGTAACAGCATATTTACAAATATTACGCGTAATCCCAACTAAGTCTACCTCTTGAAAGGCATCATTTCCAATTAAATGAGTTGGCACTTGCCCACTAAAACATACTAACGGTACACTATCATAATTGGCTGTCGCAATCCCAGTTACCATATTGGTTGCACCTGGACCACTAGTAACTAAGCAAACTCCTACTTTACCGCTTGCGCGTGCATATCCATCTGCCGCATGAACTAAAGCTTGTTCATGACGTGGTAAAATCACATCAATTTCTTCCACTCCATATAAAGCATCAAATAAATCAACTGCTTGACCTCCAGGATATGCAAATAAAGTATCAACACCTTCTTCTTTTAGTGCTTTTACAAACAAATCAGCTCCACTAATCTGCATAAAAACTCCTCCTTATAATTATTTTGATAAAAGTTATAGTTATATCTATTTTACAACTAGAATATATAAAATGCAAATCATTTAAAACGCTATCATAAATTGTTTGATTTGTTTCAAAATTTTTCATCAACTCACACTTAAGAATTTTTTATTAAAATTAACAATAAGTTTATCTTTTCAACTGCTAGTTATAAGTTTCAACCTTTAGTTGAATGAATAAAGCTATACTAAAAACAATAAAAAGAAAGGAGTTTTATTTATGATACAACTGGGAACCAAAATTAAAACTTTACGCATCAAAAATAATTTAACCCAAGCACAATTAGGAGAACTACTCAATGTTACCTCTGCAATGATTAGTGCATATGAAACAGATAAAAGAATGCCTTCTTATCATACCTTAATTAAACTTACTAAAATCTTTCATGTAACAAGCGATTATCTTTTAGGAATTGAAAAAGAAGCTTCTTTAGAAGAACACATTTCATTAGAAAGCTTAAATCGGGAACAACAATACATCCTTCATTACCTAGAACAAACCTTTCGTAAAAAATAATTGAATTTATCGTTTGTCATTAAACTATTTTCATTTACTTAAAATAATGCTAAAATAAGTAAGAAATGAGGTGTTTTATATGGATCTAATGTGGATTTTATATTTATTAATTGGTTATTTACTAGGTTCTATTCCATTTGCATTAGTTATTGGATTAGTTTTTTATAAAACCGATGTTCGTAAACACGGTAGTGGAAACCTAGGTGGTTCTAATACTGGTCGTGTTTTAGGAAAAAAAGCTGGTATTTCAGTGATTGTATGCGATGTCTTAAAAGTTGTCCTAGCGGTTGCGATTGTTGCTAGTATGAACAAAGAAGCAAGTATTTGGGCTGGAGTAATGGCTGCCTTAGGTCATTGTTATCCTATCTTCGCAAACTTTAAGGGTGGTAAAGCAGTAGCGACAATGTTTGGTTTCTTATTAAGTATTTCGATTTTTACCTTTGGTAATTTCTTATACTTCTTAGTTCCATTCTTATGTTTCTTTGGATTATTATATGTATCAAAGATTGTTTCTTTATCTAGTATGAGTGCTGCCCTAGTATCAGCCATTCAAATCACGATTTTACAAATTAATCAATCAATTCCAGTTGTAATTGCAAGTTGGTTCTTATGTATCTTAGTTGTTTATCGTCATCGTTCTAATATTGCTAAAATCAAAAACGGTACCGAAAATAAAATTACTTGGATGTAAAAAAGATAGGATTTTAAAGTCCTATCTTTTTTTTGCGATACTGTGCAAGGATTACCGCACTATTATTATAACAGAGGATATGGTTAAAAAAATGTCCACCATATGTTTTTTTAATAGATTGCGATATTGGCATCACAGCGTGATTCACAACCAACTAAATATAAGTCATTTTCTAAACGTAAGATAATTTGGCCTCTACCAAAATGAGAATGATTTTCTTCTATTTCAATCATATGTCCACGTTTTTTTAATGCTTCGATCATTTCGACATCAAAATGTTTCTCGACAATAAATTTCTTACCTTCAATCCATTGCCAGCGTGGTTCATCTAATGCTTGTTGCGGATTCATATCAGCATCTATCATATTGCGTACTACTTGTAAATGTCCTTGTGGTTGCATATATCCACCCATAACTCCAAATGGTCCAATCAAACGTTCACCCTTACCTAAAAAACCTGGAATAATTGTATGATAACTACGCTTGTTTGGTTGAATAAAGTTTACGGCATTTTCATCTAATGAGAAATCAACTCCACGATTTTGAAGCGCAATTCCTGTATCCTCTACAACAATTCCACTACCAAAACCATTATAGTTCGATTGAATAAAGCTAACCATATTCCCTTCTTGATCGGCAGTACATAAATACACAGTACCACCTTGATATGGATGATGCACAATTGGCATTTGGGCATCATCACCAATACTTTCTTTCATTTGTTTGGCATATGCTTCACTTAATAATGAATCCACATCTACGCGCATATGATTTAAATCAGTAATGTGATGCTTACCACTTGCAAAGGCTAATTTCATTGCTTCAAAACAATGATGATAATCATCAACGCTTTTTCCTTGATAATCAAATTGATTTAAAATATTAAGTCCCATTAACGTCACAATTCCATGACCATTCGGTGGTAATTCATAAATATCATAGTCACGATATTTCACCGATACTGGTGTTACCCATTCACTTGTATGCTGCATCAAATCACTTTTACGTATAAAACCTCCGTGCTTGATACTCGCTTGTTCGATTTTGTCAGCTAATTCTCCTGCATAAAAGCTATTCCCGTTACTATTGGCGATGCTTTCTAAGGTTTTCGCGTGATTTGGTAATTGAAATAACGTTCGCTTTTGTGGTGCTTCCCCATCTCTGGTAAATGTTTTGATGATTTCACTAAAATCATCCTCGTGCATTTGACGATAACGATTCATTGCATTATTACAATTTTTAGCAATTTCATCTTCTA
>JAXJYR010000171.1:0-7484 GCA_036306885.1 Longicatena sp. | reverse complement strand
GTTCATGGACACATATGGCTGCAAGCTTTCAAAAAATGAGTGATTATTTTGATCAAGGTGGTCCTTACCTAAATGCTATTGTTGGTCCTGTAGCTGGACGTATTGGATATGGTACATACTATTTAGATGGTAATGTACAAAAACTATCTATTAATAATGGTAGAAATCATTTACATGGTGGAGCTACTGGAGTTTCTAAACAATTCTTTAACGTTGAATTCCTACAAGATGGTCGATGTGGTGTTGTATGTACCTTAAAATCATCTCATGCGATTGATGGATTTAAAGGAATGTTTGACTATACCATTTACTATATCATCGAAAACAACACATTACATATTGAATATAAATGTGTTCCAACTACTAAAACATTATTAAACATGACAAACCACCTTTACTTCAACCTATCAGGTAGTACAAAAGAATGTGTCATGGATAACCATATTTTACAATTTGCTTGCGACCACAAATTAAAATTACACAAAGATGGTCAACCATTTAAAATTGAAGCAATTGAAAAAGATGGTCCATTTGATTTCAACAACGGTGCAAACTTAAAAGCCAACTTTGAAAAAGGTTCTGACGAATTTGAAATTTCTGTCGCATTTGATACACCATTCTTATTAAAAGATGGAATTATCAAATTAAAACACGTTCCAACTGGAAACGTGTTAACCATCAATACTGATCAAAAAGCTGTTGTTGCATATAGTGCTTGTTGGTTTGATGAAAATTTAACATTCCATGATGGTACAATTGGTTATAAATACAATTCTATTGCTTTAGAAACCCAAGATGCTCCTAATGGAATTAACATTAACGACTACGAACACAACCAAATTTTCTCACCAGAAAACCCTTATACACAAAAAACAAGCTATACTTTCACAAAAGAATAAAAAAGTGGCGATGCGCTCATCAAGCATCGCCTTCTTTTTGCACATCTTTTATTTATTCACAATTACACAATGCGGATATGGGAATTCAATACCTTCAGCATCGAAACGTTTTTTGATAGCTTCTCTTAAATCAGAAGTCATTTGTACTCCACTACTGTAGTCATCGCTATAAATTTTCGTACGAATATTAATACTAGATTCATTAAAGGCAAACACAAGCACCTCAACACTTGGTTTACCTTCCGCAATATCTTTTTCACTGCGATTATCACGAACACTAGGATGTTTTAAACATTCTTCTATAATAATTTTCTTCACTACATCCAAATCAGCTTCATAACTAACATCAACAAATAAAAAATTCGCTTTATAACCATTTTCTTGATTAATATTTTCTAAAACGACTTTATTCATTGTCGCGTTTGGAATAATAACCTTCGTGTTTTCAGAAGTTAACACAACCGTATCACGTAACGAAATATCAACTACTGTCCCCTGATACTTCCCATCATCAATACGAATCAAATCACCCTCTTTAAAAGGCTTAAAAGCAGTAATTAAAACCCCATTTACAAAGTTCGACATTGCTTCTTGTGCTGCAAATCCAACTACTACTGCCAGAATCCCAGCTGATCCCCACATTGTCCCTAAAATTGACTTCAATGGTACAATCATACTCAAGCATCCATAAGCTGCCAAAATATAAACAATGTACTTAATCATTCGTTTGGTAATCCCTGCATTTACTTTAATTACCTTTGTCACTGATTTTGATAGTAAACGATTCACAATCGATGCAACAATAATAAACCCAACCATCAATAATAATGTTGTAATCAAACCATACTCAAATAAAGTCCCTTTTCCAAAATTATTCAATTGTTCAAAAAGTTCCATATTATTCTCCTTTCTCTATCCCAATAGAACTGCTCCTGTTCTATTATTATAACAAATAATTCATATCATTTGTTAAAATTCAAACAACATTTTACAAAACAATTGATAAAACTAAAAAAAGATTTATAATAATATCACTATCGTTGACAATGATAGATTAACTATCAGAAAGGATTTACTATGAAACAATTATTTAATAAATTACTCTGCTCTTTACACCTAGAAAAACAATGGAAAAGCTTCTTTTTATTAACTTTAATTATGAATTTTCTCTATTGTTCCTTACAATCTATTGTTACAATATTATCTAATGCTTTTCCACAACTCGTCACCTACTATTTAATACAATACGCTTTATATATTATTTTAAGTATTATCTACTATTTATTATTTACACAATTTATCCGAAACCGTAATAACGATAAAAAGAAAATCAAATGGAAAAGTTTTATCTTTCCTCTGATTAAGTTCGAAACTATTTTCTTTATTATTATGAGCATCATCAATATCGCTTCTTTTTATACCAACATCCAAATGTCTCCTTTACGTTTTGTATGTTTTATTTTAAGTGTTTTATGTACACTTATTTATGTTCCTTTACGTTTCTATGGATATCACCAAATTTATTACCACCAACAAAATCCTTTTATTATTTTAAAGAATGGATTTTATACCCTTTTCAAACAGTATGTGCCTTTATTTTATTCGTGGTTGGCGATGGCCATTCTATTTGGAGGAAGCTTCTATTTTGCTGCATATTGGTTTGATTTACCATTATCGCTAAATTTTATTACCATTACATCGCAATTACTAACAAGCATCAATCCTTTTATTCCTTTATATCAGCTTATGGCAGGAACCCAAGTCATTTCGATTTTTAATATTACTTATACATTGGTGGTAGGTATTATCCTAAGTCTTGCAATGGTCTTCTATTTTAGTTATTTAATCAATATTTATGATGAAAAAGTAAAATAAAGTAAAAACATCAGTTCTGATGAAGTCTTAACTCATTAGAACTGATGTTTCTTTTTTTATTCAAAATGATTGGCAATTTTTTGTAAGATTTTAATAATTGGTAATTTTTGTGGACATACACCTTCACATTGACCACATCCAATACAAGCTGATGCAGGTGCATTTTGTTCAACATGTGTTTCATAGTAATTTTTTTGAATTGCATGTTGCTCAGGCTCTCTTAAATCAGCGTTGTATAATGAAATCAAATGAGGAATATTAATGTTTTGTGGACATCCTTCTACACAGTAACGACAGCTTGTACATTGTACATAAGCATCATTTTTCATAATGTTTAAGGCTTCATCAATACATGCATATTCTTCTTTGTTTAATGGTTCAAAGTGCATCATATAGCTAGTGTTATCTAATACTTGTTCCATATTTGACATTCCACTTAAAACCATAAAGACATTATCTAAAGATGCCGCATAACGAATTGCCCAGCTGGCAATACTAGCTTGTGCATCATAAGCAGTAAAGACATCTTTCACCATTGAGCTTACATTTGCTAAGGCTCCACCTTTTACTGGTTCCATGATCAATACTTGTTTCCCATGCTTACAAGCTACTTCATAGCATTTACGTGATTGTACATCTTCACTTTCCCAGTCTAAGTAGTTAATTTGTAATTGTACATATTCAACTTCTGGGTGTTCTGTTAATAGTTCATCTAAGAATTGGGCATCATCATGGAAAGAAAAACCAATATGTTTCACTTCACCATTTGCTTTACGTTCTGATAACCATTCGAACATTTCTAATTCTTTATATTTATCGTAGTTTTTACGAGATAATGCATGCATTAAATAATAATCAAAGTATTCTACACCTGTTTTACGTTTTTGTTCTTCAAAAATACGATCACGATCTTCTTTACTTTCCACAAATGCCACATGCATTTTAGTCGTTAACGTAAAAGAATCACGAGGATAACGATCAACTAAAGCTGCTTTAATTGCATTTTCACTTGAAAATTTATGATAGTTCCAAGCTGTATCAAAATACGTGAAACCACGTTCCATAAATACATCAACCATTTGTTTTAATAATTCAATATCAACACTTGTTGAATCTTCTGCATCTAATAAAGGTAGACGCATTAATCCAAACCCTAATTTTTTTGTTTCCATTTTTCCACCGTCCTTATTTTATATTGTATCGTGATTTTTTCAAAAAGAAAAGATGTTATGCTCAAGATAACATCAATTCTACCTTATTTTTTCTTGCTTTTACGGATACTACGTGTTTTTTCTTTACTTTTTTCTTTACGATTTCTTGCTCTTCTACCTGTCGCTTCTTGTTTGTTACGACGTTCTTTTTTAGGTTTTGAAGATTCTTTTTCGCTTCCTTTTTTCTCGGAAGCTTTCTTATCATTTGGTTTTTTATCGTTTTGTTTATTTTTACGTTTTGGTGGTTGATCTAATTCTACTTGTACTTCTTTTTTACGTACTTTGGCACCTTGCATATTATTTAACACAATATCCACTTTATCAGCACTAATGCTAACTAAAGTAAAGTTTTTGAATACTTCAATTTTTCCAATCGCATTTTTTGAAATATCACATTCTTCAATGACAGCCGCAATAATATTACCTGGTTGAATACCATCCATTCTTCCTAAAGAGAATTTTAACGTTACAGCTTCAAAATCAGATGCATATTTTTTTACTTCATCATCTTCAATATCGATTAATTCGTTTTTATAGCTCATCGAAATCAATGCTGATAATAAGTTTTCTAGCGCAATTCCTTCTGCCATTAATGCATTTGCGACTTCTAAACTTTCTTCTGTAATACCAATATCACATAATTCTTTAACTTTGTTGATATATGCATTACGATTTGCACGTTCCATCATTTTTGAAGATGGTAATTTACGACGACTAATTTCAGTTTTGGTATAACGGGTTAAATCACGTATTTGATAACGTTGGCGTTGTCCATGAATTAATGTTACAGCTAATCCTTTTTTACCAGCACGTCCCGTTCTTCCGACACGATGAATGTAGTATTCATAATCTTGAGGAATATCATAGTTCACAACTAAGTCAATATCATCGACATCAATTCCACGAGCAGCTACATCACTGGCGATTAATACTGGACAAATTCCTTGTTTAAACTGTTCCATTACACGGCTTCTAAAGTCTTGTTTCATATCACCATGGATAGCTGTGACTTTAATATCATGTTTGGTAAATTCATCACTTAATTCATCTACCATTTTTTTCGTATTACAGAAAATCATCGTACGCTCAGGTTCATAATGATTTAATAAAACACGTAATGCATTTGCTTTTTTACCACGTGGTACTTCGTAATAAACTTGTTCCACTGTATCAATGGTACGTTGGGCACTTTTAATTTCAACATGATATGGATCATGTTGGAATTGTTTCGTAATGTTTAAAATTTCTTCAGGCCATGTTGCAGAGAATAAAATCATTTGATGGTGCTTATCTTGTGGGAATTCACCTAAGATTTCTTCAATATCTTCTTTAAATCCCATATTCAACATTTCATCAGCTTCATCTAACACAACCATTTTTACTTCATGTAATTTCAAAGTATGACGATTGATATGGTCCATAATTCTTCCTGGTGTACCAACTAAAATACTACATCCTCTTTTTAATAATTGAATTTGACGATCAATTGGTGTTCCACCATAAATTGGCACAATTTTAATACCTTCGCGATATTTTGAAAATTTTCTTAATTCTAACGCAACCTGTGATACTAATTCACGAGTTGGACAAATAATCATAACTTGAGGATGACGACTAGATGGTTCACATGCTTCAATCGCAGGAATTCCAAACGCTGCCGTTTTTCCTGTCCCTGTATGTGATTTCCCTAATACATCTCTTCCTTGCATAATCAATGGAATTGATTCACTTTGAATCGCTGTTGGTGTTTCATATCCCATTTCTGTAATGGCACGAAGAATATCTTCGCTAATACCTAAATCTTTAAATTGATTCATTGTTACCTACTTTCTACACTGTCTTATACAGCTTGATTATCATAACACAATTTGTTTTGAGATACAATGAAATATCACAGCAGATAAAATAAGAAAACTCTGGAGGGGACCAGAGTTTTCTTTAATAGGGGATAGAATGATTAATACGTAAATCAGGGATAGTTCGGGATGTTTATTTACGTATGTGTATGATAGGCTGTTTTCATCAGCCACCGATAATATACCATACTGATATGATATATATTGTCGAATGATGTCGACGCTCAAAAATTTTTTTAAATTTTTTTGATTTTTTTTGATTGTCGATATTTCGATGATTGTTTCACATTTTTTCCCGTTTTTATCTGAAATTTCGCAGTATCTTTTTTGTTATACTAAGCTTGTCAGGAAGGCCTGGCACATTCATATTTTTCCCTTTCTAATAAAAGTCTCAAAATGAAAAAAGGACAATAATATGTCCTTTTTTCATGCTATTATTTCATATAACGTTTCGATTTTATCTAAAAATTCCGTATATAAAATAAATTGATATGTATCATTTTCCTTATATACACAATAAGTACAATCCGCCACATCATATACGATATCATATGGATTATTTTTAATTGTAAGTAATGGAATCGCCACTTTATAACGTGTTTGATTTCCTTTTACTAAACGTTCTTCATAAACATAATGAGTGCTCACAAAAAAGTTTTGATCAATATTTGAGAAATGAATCGTTCCTTTTTCTAAGTTTTTTAAATATAAGTCACATGTATCATAGTTAATGTATTTAGATGGAAATTGATTCTTCGCAGCTTCTAATACTGCGTTTTCATCTAATTGATACCAAATCATTGACATCTTCCTTTCGCATAAAAAAGTACCATATGGTACTTTTTATTATTATTTGATTTTTGCTAGTAAAGCTTCTTTATTCATGAATCCTTGTAGTTGTTTTACTGGTTCCCCGTTTTCAAATAAAATCATTGTAGGTACTGCCATAATTCCAAAACGTTGCGCTAAAGCACCATCTTGGTCAACATCTACTTTTACAATTGTAACATCGCTTACTCCTTCACTTAACTCTTCTAATACTGGAGTTAACATACGACATGGTCCACACCATGTTGCAAAGAAATCTACCAAAACTTTACCACTTGCAATCACTTCATCAAATTCATTTGTATGTACAATACGCATAATTGTATCCTCCTTATTTATTTGTCCTTAGTATAACATAGTATATGCTATTTTTCATCTAATATGCTCTTTATTGCAAAATAAATTCCATCTTCATTATTACTTAAGGTTACTTTATCTGCTTGTTGTTTTAATACATCTAAAGCATTACCCATCGCAATTCCTGTCCCAGCTGTCTGTAACATTTCCAAATCGTTTTCTCCATCCCCAAAGGCGATGACATCTTTTGCATCAATATTAAATTTTTGCATCAATTGTTGAAGCGAATGTCCTTTCGAAATATTTTTCATCATTACTTCTAACCATTTGGGCGATGTTAAACCTAACCAATAATCATTTCCTAAATCTTTACGTGCTTGTTGTTCAACCTTTGCAATAACTTCAGGATGATAAGTGATACAGATTTTATTTACTTCTTTGGTTAATTCTTCCGCACTTTGAATATAGTAAATATCAGGATATCCATTACGTGCATCATACACAAACTTAAATGCTCC
>JAXJYR010000170.1:0-16984 GCA_036306885.1 Longicatena sp. | reverse complement strand
GTCTTTTTTGTAGAAAGGAGTATGAAGAAATGAAAGACTACATTTTTACATCTGAAAGTATTACTGCAGGACACCCTGATAAAATTTGTGACCAAATCGCTGATGCGATTTTAGATGAGGCTTTACGTCAAGATAAAAATAGTAAAATGGCGGTAGAAGCTACCATTAAAGATGAATTTGTATTAGTGTATGGAGAAGCAAACACAACTGCAAACATCGATTTTGAAAACATTGCGAAAAACGTAATTAAAGAAATTGGATATGAAGAAGAATATACAGTAATGGTAAAAGTACGTAAACAAAGTGCTGAAATTAACAATGCAGTTGTAGGTACAGAAGGAAAAATCGGAGCTGGAGACCAAGGAATTATGTTTGGTTATGCATGTGATGATACAGCTGAATACATGCCTGCACCAATTTTATATGCTCACAAGTTGGCTAAAAAATTACACGATGTACGTAAAGACTTCCCAATCTTAAAACCAGATGGTAAAACACAAGTTTCAGTAGAATACAAAGATGGAGAAATCAAACGTATTGACACAATCGTTGTATCTACACAACATGCTGCGGACGCAACACAAGAAGAAATTGCGGAAATCATCATGAAAGAAGTTATTGCGCCAGTGATTCCAGAAGCATTATTAGATAATACAAAATACTTAATTAACCCAAGTGGAAGCTTCGTATTAGGTGGAAGCTTTGGAGACTCTGGTACAACAGGACGTAAAATCGTAGTTGATACATACGGTGGAATGGGAAGAATTGGGGGAGGATGTTTCTCATCAAAAGACCCATCTAAAGTAGATAGAAGTGCTGCGTACTACTGTCGTTATGTAGCTAAAAACATCGTTGCGAACAAATTAGCACGTCGTTGTGAAATCCAAGTTGCATATGCAATCGGTAAAGCAGAACCAGTTTCAATCATGGTTGACACATTTGGAACAGGAACAGTAAGTGATGAAGAAATCTTAAACATCATCAACAAAAACTTCAACTTTGAAGTTACAAACATCATCAATGAATTAGACTTATTACGCCCAATCTACCAAGCCACAGCTTGTTATGGACACTTTGGACGTGAAGAATTCAGCTGGGAAAAAGTAAAAGAATTAACACTTTAATCAGAAAGAAGGAGTTATCCTTCTTTTTTTTCACATATTTTCCTACAATATTTTCCAATGGAAACATGATAAATATGATAAAATAATAGAATAAAAGGAAAGGATGATAATATGCTTGAATTAAAAAACATAAAAAAAGATTATCCTATTGGTGGTGGGGTTGTTCATGCATTAAAAGGAATCAATCTACGCTTTCGTAAAAGTGAATTTGTCGCAATTTTAGGACAAAGTGGTTGTGGAAAGACAACAATGTTAAATATTATTGGTGGATTAGACCAATATAGTGATGGGGATTTAATCATCAATGGTACTTCCACAAAGAATTATAAAGATAAGGATTGGGATACTTATCGTAATCATTCTTGTGGATTTGTCTTTCAAAGCTATAATTTAATTCCTCATCAAAGTGTATTACAAAATGTGGAGTTAGCTTTAACCTTATCGGGAGTATCGAAAAAAGAACGTCGTGAACGTGCCATTAAAGCACTAGCGGATGTTGGTTTATCAACACAATTGCATAAAAAACCATCAGAAATGTCAGGTGGACAAATGCAACGTGTGGCCATTGCCCGTGCTTTAGTTAATAATCCTGATATCATTTTAGCCGATGAACCAACAGGGGCATTAGATTCAGAAACAAGTGTTCAAGTAATGGAAATCTTAAAAGAAGTATCGAAAGAACGCTTGGTTATTATGGTAACACATAACCCCGAATTAGCAGAAACCTCCGCAACCCGTACAATTAGTATGCTAGATGGTGTGATTATGTCAGACTCGATGCCAGTCGAAGAAGAAGTTCAATATGAAGTGGTAAAAAGTAAAAAGAAAAAACCATCGATGTCAATGACAACCTCATTTGGTTTATCAATGAAAAACCTATTTACGAAAAAAGGAAGAACCATTCTAACAGCCTTTGCCGGAAGTATTGGAATTATTGGAATCGCCTTAATTTTCTCAATTTCCAATGGATTAAATACTTATATTAATAAGGTACAAGAAGATACGTTATCAAGTTATCCATTGATGATTGAAGAAACGCATATGGATGTAGGTACCTTACTACAAACCTTTGCAGGTACTGCAGAGAATGCGAAGACGCATGAAAAAGATGCAGTATATTCAGAATCTATTTTATATGATATGTTGAATGCTTTAAATAATATGGAAGCAAGTGAAAATGATTTAAAATCATTTAAACAATTTTTAGAAGATAAACGTTATCAAAAAGAAGAAAGTGATTCTTTAGGTAATGCGATTAATGGAATTCAATATGCTTATGATTTAGATTTATTAGTATATACGAAAAATATTGATGGTAAAATCATTCATTCCGATACTAGTAAAATTCTTCAAGAAATCATTCAAGATATGTTTGGTTCAGATATGTCAAGTATGATTTCAATGAGAGAAAATAGTTCATCTAATATGATGAGTATGATGTCAGGTGGAAGTGATGGAGTCAAACTATGGCAAGAAATGTTGCCTGGTGATAAAGATGAAATCATTAACCCATTATTAAAGAAACAATATGATGTTGTCTATGGAAATTGGCCACAAGCATGGAATGAAGTGGTATTAGTCTTAAATGAACGTAATGAATTAAGTGATATGGCTTTATATGCGCTTGGGGTAAAATCAAAAGAAGATATTGATCAAACTACAGATGCAGTAGTGCATGGTAGTGAAGTAAATATTGAAACAAATAGATGGGAATATAAAGAAATTTGTGATCGAGAATATCGTGTATTATTAAATAGTGATTGTTATAAGTATGATGAAACAACAGAAACATATACCGATTTACGAACAACAGATGCCGGATTACGTTATTTATATGATAAAGGAATGGATTTAAAAGTTGTTGGAGTTATTCGTCCAAATGAAGAAGCTGTATCGGCAATGTTAAATGGTTCAATTGCATATACGAATTTATTAAGTGAAAAAGTAATTGAACAATCAAAAGCTTCCGATGTATTAAAAGCACAACAAGACCAACCAACCATTGATATTTTTACAGGACTTCCATTCCAAGAAAATAGTGGTAATTTATCTGATAAAGAAAAACAAGAAGCATTAAAAGATCATATTGAAGCCTTAAATGAACGTGGTCAAGCTGAATTATATGTCGCAATGAAAAGTATTCCAGATGCTAAATATGTCGATGAGCAAGTAGATAAAGCATTAGGTCAAATGACACGTGAACAAATTGAAACTTCATTACTTGGTGGTATGAGTAGTGAAATGAAAATGAGCGAAGAAGAAGTCAAAGCTTATTTAGAAGATATGAGCGATGATGAATTAAAGGAAATCATTGAAATGATGCTACGTGAACAAATCAAAGTTCAATATGCCCAAGGGGTACAAGCACAAATGGCAATGGTAAGCGATGAACAAAAGGTTCAAATGCTACAAAAAGAATTAAAAGAATTTGATGCAGCACAATGTGCTATCTATTATGATGAGGTATTAGAATTCTCAGATAGTAGCTATGATGCCAACTTAAAAAAATTAGGTGCGATTGATTTAGATAAACCAAGTACGATTAATATTTATGCTTCAACATTTGAAAGTAAAGATATTATTGAAGATGCCATTGCGGAATATAATAAAGGAGTAGACGAACTCCAAAAAATTCAATATACCGATTATGTTGGAATTATGATGTCTTCCATTACTTCGATTATTAATGCGATTACGTATGTTTTAATTGCCTTTGTAGCGATTTCTTTAATTGTATCTTCGATTATGATTGGAGTAATTACATTGATTTCAGTCCAAGAACGTACAAAAGAAATTGGTATCCTACGTGCAATTGGGGCAAGTAAAAAAGATGTATCTGGTATGTTTAACGCCGAAACTGTTATTATTGGACTTGTATCTGGTATTTTAGGAGTGGGAGTAACATATCTATTATGTATTCCAATCAATGCGATTGTCCAAGAAGTTACAGGTATTGTTGGATTAAAAGCATATCTTCCAATTGAAGTCGCAGTCTTATTAACATTAATTAGTATTATCTTAACACTATTTGCAGGAATCATTCCTTCACGTAGTGCAGCGAAAAAAGATCCAGTTGTAGCATTAAGGACAGAATAGTATGAGAAGAAAAGAATTAGAAGTAACGAATCCAAACCAAATCGAACAAATTATTCAACATTGTAATTGTATCCGGATTGGAATGTACGCAGATGATGAAATGTATATTGTCCCATTAAGCTTTGGCTATGAAAAAAAGGATGATACTTATATCTTCTATTTCCATAGTGCCAAACAAGGCAGAAAAATTGAAATGCTAAAACAAAACCCAAATGTCGCATTTGAAATGGATTGTGGCTATGAATTAAGCTTTGTGGAAGATTTAAATGAATGTAGTAATGCCTATAAAAGTATTATTGGAACGGGTAAAATTACTTTCTTAGAAGATTTTGATACAAAGGTTCATGCCTTAACCAAATTAATGGAACATTATCATCCTCATCGTGAAATGCATTTTAATGAAAGTTTAGTTCAAAGAACCTGTGTCTTCCAATTAGAAGTTACAAGCTTAACTGCAAAACAACATCCATAAATTTTAAAATCACCTGCTTATGTAGGTGATTTTTAACAACAAATATACATTACAATGCTAAAACTATGTGAAATTATAAACTTTTAGCATTACAATGCTAAAACTATTGAAAGCTGTGTAGTTTTAGCATATACTTTAAGTAGAAAAGAAAGATGAGGTGTAGATGATGCTGATTCAACGTGTCGAATATATCAATCGATTAATAGCATTAAGAGATAAACAAATCATAAAAGTAATTACTGGTGTTAGACGGTGTGGGAAATCGAAGTTATTAGAACTATTTAGACAGTATTTAACTAAGCAAGGTGTTGAAGAAGATCAGATTATCTCAATTAACTTTGAAGACTTAGATTATGAAGAACTCACTGATTATCGAAAATTGTATAAATATTTAAAAGAAAAGATATTAGAAAACAAGATGACTTATATATTTTTAGATGAGATACAGAATGTCGAAAATTTTCCTAAGGTAGTAGATAGTTTATATATTAAAGATAATGTAGATATATACATTACTGGTTCAAATGCGCATATGTTATCAAGTGAGATAGCTACTGTGTTATCAGGAAGATATATTCAAATAGAAATGTTACCTTTTTCTTTTAAAGAATATTTAGAGAGTACAGGATCAACGAATGATAAGGCAAGCAAATATGTAGATTATTTACAAAATAGTTCTTTTCCATATGCGTGTCAATTAAAAGATCAACAAGAGGAAATACGTAACTATCTTGATAGTTTATATAATACAATTTTAATCAAGGATATTATGCAACGTAATAAAATTAAAGATCCAATGATGTTAAAAAGTATATTAAAATTTATTTTTGATAGTATCGGAAGTCCACTGTCTTCAAAGAAAATTGCTGATACAATGACATCATCAGGAAGAAAAATAGATGCTAGAACGGTTGAAAGATATCTTGATGTATTACGAGAAAGCTATATTATATATCAAGCTAAAAGATATAATATTAAAGGTAAACAACATCTTAAAACACTCGAGAAGTATTATGTAGTAGATGTCGGTTTTCGTTTTATGTTATTTGGTACGAAGCAAATGGATGCAGGTCATATTTTAGAAAATGTCGTTTACCTGGAATTACTTCGAAGAGGATATGATGTGTATGTTGGGAAAGTAGATGAAATGGAAGTTGATTTCGTCGCCCAAAATCGAAAAGGAACAACATATATACAAGTAGCATTAAGTGTAAGAGAAGAAAAAACGTTAGAAAGAGAATTGAAGTCATTAAAAGCAATTAAAGATCACTATCCAAAGCTATTATTAACAATGGATGATGATCCTGAAGTACATTATGATGGTATCAAAAAAATCAATGCTAGAGATTGGTTATTACAAGATTATGATTAATATTTGCACCTACAAAACGTAGGTGTTTTTTAGTTTAAAAAAGATAATAATATTGCAAATTGTTATTTTTTTATTGTATAATATTTATAGAAATATAACATCATTCATTTTCATACTATGTATCCAATTAATATTAAAAATTTAGAGGAGGTGACATTATGTCAAAATTTAAATTGAGTGTTATGATTAATATTATATTATCAATGATTATTGCGGTATTGTGTGTACAACTTTATACAAGTGATTATCATGAAAAATCATTTGTAGCTTATCCTTATAGTTTATATGATGGTCCACCACAAGAAGAAGGAGCTACACATTTATGCATTATAAATAAGGAACAAATACAAGAAGTTCAAGAAACTGTTGGCATGATGGTATTGTATAAGAAAATTTGCTATTTCCAAGCTGATAAAGATACCTTAGAACCGTTAATGTTAAAAGAAAACGATAAACTTCATTGGCATGAAATTAAAACCCAAGATTTATCAAATTATCATATTGAAGGATATTTTGCATATTTAAGAAACAAGGAAGTACATTTAGTTCCACATTACGTGAAAGATGGATATGAAATCAATTTAATGGAAGAATTTGATAATAAAGATATGATGTTATATACAATTGGATATTTAGATGAACATATGTATTTCTATAATGAAGAACCATTAGCGAAACAAAGACAAGTAGGATTTATTAGTGATGATCAAATGTTTACCTATGTTGAAATGAAATATCATAATGTACTTGAAGTTAAAGATAAGTATTCTAATATGTATGCTTGTTATGTCAGAACAACGAATAAGACAAATACCTTAGAATCATTAGATCTTAGTGCCAATGGTACATATAAACAATGGATAGAAAAATATCCTATGTATAATGATGATAATGATTATATTGATTTATATGATTATTGGTCTTGTTTAAAAAGAGTTGATTTAGGTGGTAAGGTTAAAATAAGAGAACATGCAGAATCTAATACTAGCGATTATTTGCATGCTTATAATTTTGCATCCAAAGCCAAAACATTTGCAGGTGTGATTCAATTTCGAGAAGAAGATTTAAAAGACAAAAAATGGAAATTAGATGCATCAGTCACATGGAATTTTAAACAAGAACCATTTACATTAAAATTTGAATTAGAATAATCATAAAGAAAAGGTCGTAACAAATATGTTGCGACCATTTTAAATGAATTGAAATGCTTTTAAAATAAATAAACTTAATGTTAAAGTAAAGGCACTACATAAAGTAGTAATTAATACGACTTGTGATGATAATGTTCCTTTATGTCCCATATTTTTTGCCATGATAAAACAAGTTACCGTAGATGCACTTCCTAACATCACTAAAATCGCAATAAGCTTTTCATGTGTATAACCACAAAGAATGGCTAATGGTAAAAAGATGCATACAAATCCAACGAGTTTTAAACTACTCGCAATGACTGCAGGTTTAATCTTTTGAAAGATTGATTGTTTTTGAATCGATGCACCCATTGCCATTAATCCAAGTGGTGTTGCGAGTACCGATAAATTAGAAATACTTTTTTGAATAATGATAGGTTGATTCCATTGCAGTAAAGAGGCAATTACTCCTAGGAAAATCGCAATAATAATCGGATTTTTTAAGATATCAATCAATATTTTCTTTAATAGAGATAAGTTGATAGGTTTTCTTTCAGGTGCAAATACTGTTAAGACAATGACAGCCATCATATTATATAAAGGTACAGATGCCACAATCATTAATGGAGCCATACCACTTGTACCGTATATGTTTTGAATTAACGCAATGCCTAATATCGCAGCACTACTACGATAGCTTGCTTGAATGAATTCTCCTTGTGCACTTTTCTCAACACAAAAACAAGAAAAGAGATAACTAATGAAAATACTACATAATGTTGCGAAGAAACAAAATAATACAAATGAAGTATCCCAAGCTTCCATAATATGAATAGAAGAAATGTCCTTAAACAATAAACAAGGTAAAGCAATTTTAAAGACAAATTGATTCATTTTTGATACAAAAGCATCATCAAATAATTTTAATTTTTTAAACAATACTCCAAACATCATGGTAATAAAGACTGGCGTTGTGGTATTTAACGCAAATAATAAATGTTCCATATTCATCATCCTTTTTCTAAATAATATTATCATACGCTTATGTATTTAGATTCGCAACTAAAACAATATTTCATTCGTTTATTACCTTCTTTAGAAACTGTAGGAATGAAATATACTATTGTGCTTTTTTATATGGATAAACTGTGTTAAGATAATGACACGAGGTGGTAAAGATGAAAGTTTTAGTATTAGTTGATTTTCTACAAGATAAATTAAACAATATCTCTAGTTCTTATGAAGTGGTATATATGAAAAGAGCAGATCTGACAAAGGAGATTGTCAAAGATTTTGATGTGATTGTAGGAAATATTGATCCATCTTTACTAACAGATGATTGTAAATGTAAATTACTACAATTAGAAAGTGCAGGAAATGATCGTTATTTAAATATTCCATCGCACATTACCTTATGTAATGCTTCAGGAAGCTTTGGATGGGCAATTGCGGAATATGTCATTGGTCAAGTGTTAGCTTGGAAACGTAAGTTCTACCAATATTATGATGCGCAAAAAGCTGGATTTTGGCAAAAACGCTTAGGTGCATCTGGTATTTATGGAAGTACTTTTGTGATTTTAGGATGTGGTGATTTAGGTACGCATATTGCGAAATATGCCAAAGCATTAGGTGCTAAAACAATTGGAGTACGTAAGAATGCGCATCGCCAAGCAGATTATTTTGATGAAATTTATGGAAATGAAGCTTTCATGGAAGTATTCAAAGATGCTGATGTTGTCGTGAATACCTTACCACATACACTAGATAGTATGCATTTACTAACAGATAAGCATTTTGATGTAATGAAAGAAAGTGCTATCTTTGTCAATGTAGGTAGAGGTAGTGTAGTTTCTTTAGAGGTTTTAACCAATGCCTTAGTGGCCAAAAAAATAGAAGCTGCTTTATTAGATGTATATGAAGTAGAACCATTACCACAAGAACATCCTTTATGGAAATTAGATAATGTGATAATGACACCACATATTTCAGGAACATTTGAAATTGCGGAAAGTCGTAAACGATTTATCGATTTGGTGATTTCTAACTTAAAATCATTAGAAAATAAGGAAACTTTACAAAATATTGTCAATAAGCAGGCACAATATTAAAAAATAGATATAGAATTTAATTAGTTTATGTTACAATATAATGTGAAAGAGAGAAGTGGAAATGAAAACAATTAGGTATGAGATATTTGATTTAGAAGCTGTAGCGAATTTATTAAAAGATGGTAAGGTAGTAGCATTCCCAACAGATACTGTTTATGGTGTGGGAGTAATTTATGGAAACGAAGCAGCTTTACAAGCATTAAAAGAAAGTAAAAAAAGACCAGATAATAAACCAATTCCAACAATGGTAAGTTCGGAAGCTCAAATTAGAGAAGTTGCGCATGTGAATAAATATGAAGCTGCGTTAATTGAAGAGTTTTTACCTGGAGCATTAACTTTAATTTTACGTAAACGTAGTGCAGTACCAGCTTATGTAACAAATGGTTTAGATACAATCGCGATTCGTATGCCTGATGATGATGCAATTCTTCACTTAATCGATTTAGTTGAAAGACCACTTCTAGTTTCAAGTGCGAATCTAAGTGGTGAGGATACTGGTGATGATGAAGATGAAGTGTTGGAACAATTAGATGGTCGCATTGACGCAATTGTAGTAGGAGAAACAAAAGGTCATAAACCAAGTACAATTGTTGATATTCGTGATGGAAACTTAAAGATTTTACGTGATGGGGCAATCTCAGCACGTCGTATTAAAGCAGTTTTAAAAAACATTGATTAGGAGGAAATGAAAATGAAAATTTCAATGGCATGTGATCATGGAGCATTTGAATACAAAGAATTAATTAAAAAAATGCTAAGTGATGAAGGACATGAAGTAGTAGACTATGGATGTCACAGTAAAGAAAGTATGGATTACCCTGATACTGCGGCTTTAGCTGCCAAAGCGGTCGCAAACAAAGAATGTGAACGTGGAATCGTGATTTGTTCAACTGGAATTGGTGTTAGTATTGTCGCAAACAAAGTTGATGGGGTACGTTGTGCCTTAGTTCATGACTTAGCAACTGCAAAATTAACTCGTGAACACAATGATACAAATGTCTTAGCATTAGGACAATTAACTACTGGTGAATTAATCGCAAAAGAAATCGTTAAAATTTGGTTAAACACACCATTCTCTAATGAACCTCGCCACCAACGTCGTATTGACAAAGTAATGGCATTAGAAAATTAATAAAAATCAAGACAATCGTGATATTTGATACGATTGTCTTTTACTTTATGAAAATTTTATGATATAGTTTGTAAGAAAAAGAAAATAGGAGGCTTTTTTATGAAAGATGTAGCAATTATGAATATGATTCAAAAAGAACACGATCGTCAACTTTACAACATTGAGTTGATTGCGTCAGAAAACTATGTTTCTAAAGATGTATTAGAAGCTGCAGGAAGTATTTTAACAAACAAATATGCAGAAGGATATCCTGGAAAACGTTACTATGGTGGATGTGTTCACGTAGATGAAATTGAAGATTTAGCACGTGAACGTGCCAAAGAATTATTTGGTGCAGAACATGCCAACTTACAACCACACAGTGGAAGTCAAGCAAACATGGGAGTATATTTATCAGTGCTCGAACCAGGAGATACTGTATTAGGGATGAACTTAACAGCTGGTGGACACTTAACTCACGGTCACCCAATGAACTTCTCTGGTATTTTATATAACTTCGTAGACTATGGAGTAAACAAAGAAACTGAAGTCATCGATTATGAAGAAGTACGTGCCAAAGCGAAAGAAGTACAACCTAAATTAATCGTTGCAGGGGCAAGTGCTTACTCAAGAATTATTGATTTTGCGAAATTACGTGAAATTGCGGATGAAGTTGGGGCATACTTAATGGTAGATATGGCACACATCGCTGGATTAGTTGCAGCTGGAGTACACCCAAACCCTGTGCCACACGCACACTTTGTAACGACTACAACACACAAAACATTACGTGGACCTCGTGGTGGTATGATTTTATGTAAAAAAGAATTCGCAGCAACATTAGATAAAAAAGTATTCCCAGGAATGCAAGGTGGACCATTAATGCATATTATCGCTGCCAAAGGTGTATGTTTATATGAAGCAATGCAACCTGAATTTAAAGAATATGCAGCACAAGTAGTAAAAAACATGAAAGTCTTAGCAGACACATTACAAGCTGAAGGATTTAGAATTGTAAGTGGTGGAAGTGACAACCACGTTGCGTTAGTAGATGTTAAATCAAGTATTGGATTAAGTGGAAAAATGTGTGAAAAATTATTAGATGAAGCAGGAATTACATGTAACAAAAACACAATTCCATTTGACCCAGAAAAACCATTTGTAACAAGTGGTATTCGTTTAGGAACTGCAGCCATGACAACTCGTGGTTTCAAAGAAGAAGAATTCAAACAAGTCGCACTATGGATTGCGAAAGTGTTGAAAAATGCGGATGATGCTGCACTACGTGAAGCTGTAAAAGCTGAAGTTCGTGCTTTAACCGTAAAATTCCCATTACCAAATGAAGCTTAAGAAGAAAGGTGTTTAACATGAATCAAGAAATCAAAACAATGACCAAAACAATCCGTAAAATTACACTGATAGAAATGGTGATTGCTGTTTTGATTTCTTTTCTTTTGGGTTATAATATAAAGGTAACTATCGGAATCATCGCCGGAACGATGATTGGGATGATTGGATTTTCGATGATTGTGTTAATGTCAGAAACTATCTCACAAAATCCGAATCCTAAAGGTAAAGCATATCGCTCTTATCTGTTACGTTATGTGTTTTATGGATGTATGTTTGCGTTGTTTATGTTACGTGGAGTACCAGTGCTATCTTTATTAATTGGGATACTATGTCATAAAACAAGTATGTATGTATATGCATTCATAAAAAGAAAGGAGGATTGATTGTGGAAATCAATATTACGATTGGAGAATTTCATTTGCAAATTCATCCATCGGTATTTAACTGGCTGTGTCTATGTTTGATTTTAGGTGGACTAATGTTATGGATTGGAAACGCCTTTAAGAAAGCTGATCCTACCAAAGCTCCAACTGGTATTGTCTTAGTTGGAGAAACGCTGATTAAAACAGTAACTGGTTTAGTATCAGGAAACTTAGGAAAAAGAACACGCTTTTATTTACCGTTTTTTGGAACTTTGATTATGTTGATGGCTCCAAGTAACCTATTAGGTTTATTAGGTTTACAGTCGCCAACAAGTAATTTAAGTGTGAACGCAAGTATTGCGATTATGATTTTCTTAATCATTCAATTTGTCGGTTTAAAAGAAAAAGGAATCAAAGGTCGTTTAAAAGAACTGTGTGATCCGATCTTTCTCTTTTTCCCACTAAACATTATCTCTGATTTGGCACTACCTTTGTCATTAGCACTACGTTTATTTGGAAACTTACTAGCAGGGTCAATTATTATGACACTTGTTTATGGAATGATGAAGTCTTTTATGCCATTTGGGGTAATTGGATTAGTTGCAACACCATTGTTGCATGCGTATTTTGATATTTTCTCAGGATTGATTCAAACGTATATTTTCTTTACGATTGCAAGTTTCTTCCTGAATGAATCTTATGTGAATGAAGAATAAAAATGGAGGTAAAAAAACATGATGGAATTTAATGAATTTTTCGTAGCTGGTATGGCTGTATTAGGTGCAGGGATTGCAATGATCGCTGGTTTAGGTCCTGGGATTGGACAAGGGATTGCTGCTAGTAAAGGGGCAGAAGCAGTAGGACGTAACCCTGAAGCAGAAGGTAAAATCCGTTCAATGATGGTATTAGGGATTGCCATGGCTGAAACAACAGGGATTTATGCCTTAATCATTGCCTTATTATTAATTTTCTTAAAAGCTTAATCATAGGAGGATTGCAGTGTGGATATTGATATTACGAATTATCTGAGGATTAATCCTGTAGATATGATTTTAGTCTGTGCTTCCACATTGCTATTAGTTATCGTAGCGAAACGTTTTTTCTGGGATGTTGTCATTAACTTCTTTGATGCACGACAAAAACACATTCAAGATGAAATTGAAGCAGGACAACAAGCTCGAAAAGATGGAGAAGCATTTAAACAGCAATATGAAACACAGATGAAAGAAGCGAAAAGTGAAGCAAGTCAACTAGTAGAACAAGCTCGTTTACAAGCTGAAGCAAATCGCAAAGAAGTATTAAATAAAACAAATGAAGAAGTAAAACAAATGAAAGCAAAAGCATTTGCGGACATTGAAATGGAAAAACAAAAAATGCAACAAGAAATGGCTGAAACAGTATCTGAATTAGCATTTGAAGCTGCGTCAAATATTATTCAAAAAGAAATTGATCCAAGCATGCATGAAGATTATATGAATGATTTCTTGCGTAAGGCTGGTGAAGAATCATGGCAAGCTTAGTTGCAAAAAATTATGCTCAAGCACTATTTGAAATTGCTCAAGATGAACAAAGACTAGATGAATATCGTCAAAGCTTAGCTGATATTCAATATTTATTAACAGAAAATAAACAGTTGATGGATATTATCAAACATCCACAAATTAGTAAACAAGAGAAAAAGACATTAATCAATGATTTATTCTCATCAGAATGTGATCAAATGATTTTAAATTTTATGTGCTTATTAATTGATCGTGGACGTTTTCATCTATTTGAAGAAATGAAATCTGCTTATGATAGTTTCTATCGTAAAGCTAAAAATATTCAAAAAGCAATGGTTACAAGTGCTTTCCCATTAACAACACAACAACGAGATGATTTAATTCAATTATTACAACAAAAAACAGGTTGTCAAATTGAATTAAGTGAACAAGTAGATTCATCTTTAATGGCAGGAATGAAAGTTCAAATTGAAGATACTATTCTTGACCATAGTGCGAAGATGGCATTGTCTACAATGAAACAAAAAATGAAATTTGTGAGGTGAAACGAGTGAGTTTACGTAGTCAAGAGATGAGTGAACGCATTAAAGATGCGATTCGTCATTATCATAAACAACTTGATGTTGCCGAAACAGGAACGGTTATGACAGTAGGAGATGGAATTGCCTTAGTTCATGGTTTACGTAACGCAATGTCAAGTGAATTATTACTATTCCCAAATGATGTTTATGGTATGGTGATGAACTTAGAGGAAGAACAAGTAGGGGTTGTATTACTTGGAGATGACTCTAAAATTAAAGAAGGAGATGTTGTACGTCGTACTGGGAAAATTGTGGAAGTACCAGTCGGAGATATGATGTTAGGACGTGTTATTGATGCTTTAGGAAACGCGATTGATGGCGGAGCACCAATTGTATCAGAAAAATATCGTCCAATTGAACGTGTAGCACCAGGAGTTATGACACGAAAAAGTGTCCACCAACCATTACAAACAGGATTAAAAATTATTGACTCAATGATTCCAATTGGAAAAGGTCAACGTGAGTTAATTATCGGGGATCGTCAAACAGGTAAAACTGCGATTGCGATTGATGCGATTATTAACCAAAAAGATAAAAATGTAAAATGTATTTATGTTGCAATTGGACAAAAAGCGAGTACAGTTGCGCAAATCGTAGAAAAATTAAGAAACCATGGAGCGATGGATTATACTGTTATCGTATCAGCAAGTGCATCGGATGCAGCTCCACTTCAATACATTGCGCCATATTCTGGTTGTGCAATTGGTGAAGAATGGATGGAACGTGGAGAAGATGTTTTAATTGTTTATGATGACTTATCAAAACATGCGGTAGCATATCGTACCATGTCATTATTATTAAAACGTCCACCAGGACGTGAAGCATATCCTGGAGATGTCTTCTACTTACACTCACGTTTATTAGAACGTGCTGCAAAATTAAATGATGAATTAGGTGCTGGAAGCTTAACAGCATTACCAATTATCGAAACACAAGCAGGAGATATTTCTGCATATATCCCAACTAACGTTATTTCAATTACTGATGGACAAATCTTCTTACAAACAGAATTATTCAACGCTGGGGTAAGACCTGCGGTAGATTCTGGGTTATCAGTATCACGTGTAGGAAGTTCAGCGCAAATCAAAGCGATGAAACAAGTAGCAGGAAGTCTAAAATTAGAATTAGCACAATTTAGAGAAATGCAAGCATTCGCTAAATTTGGTAGTGATTTAGATGCATCTACTCAAGCTGTCTTAAACCACGGAGAACGTTTAACAAAACTATTAGTTCAAGGACAATATGCACCATTATCAGTAACTCACCAAGTCCTTTCTTTATTCGCAGCAAAAAATCAATTCTTAAAAAACATTGCGTTAGAAGATATTGAACAATATGAAAAAGAAATGCACACATATATGAGTGAAAACCATGCTGATTTGGTACAAGAAATTACCGACAAAGGTGCAATTGATGATACTTTAAGTGAACAATTAAAAGCTGCTTTTGCACAATTTGAAACATTATTCTTATCAATGAGGGCTTAATATGGCAGCTGGAAAATTAGCGATTAAAGCAAGAATTCGTTCGATTGAATCAACGAAAAAGATTACGAAGGCAATGCAGCTTGTCGCATCCAGTAAATTACAAAAACAAAAGAAATCAATGGAAGAAAATCGTGAGTATGCTAAATACTTAAAAGAAACGATGCAAGATATTCTTTCATCATCTACTCAAAATCATCCTTATTTAGAAATCAATGAAGGTAAAAAATTATTGATTGTATTAAGTAGTGATATGGGGTTATGTGGTGGATATAATGCTAATGTATATCGTACCTTAAAAGGTTACGAGGATCATGAGATTATTATGATTGGTTCACGTGGTGTGAATTATGCGAAAGCGCATGATTTGGCATTACGTAAACAAATTGTCGATGTCGATCATTATGGATATGAGGTATTTGCAAAATTAGCATTAGAATTATTAAATGCTTATAAACAACAAGAAATTGCGTCAATTTCGGTATTATATACACGATTTATTAACTCAGTTACATTTGAACCAGATGTTATTGATTTGTTGCCTTTAAAAGCAGATCCAAATCATAAAGTGGTGAGTGCTGATACCATTTATGAACCAGATCAAAATCAAATCTTAGATTTCTTAGTTCCGATGTATATTAAGAGTATGTTGTATAGTATTTATTTGGAAACCAAAACGAGTGAGCAAGCAAGTCGTCGTATGGCAATGGAATCTGCAACCGATAGTGCAGAGGAAATTCAAGCAGCACTACAGCTTCAATTTAATAAAGCAAGACAGGCCGCAATTACCCAGGAAATAACGGAAATTGTCGGTGGTGTAAATGCGTTGGAAGGAGAGAGTGACTAGTGGAACAAAATATTGGAAAAATCGTACAGGTTGTAGGACCTGTCGTAGATATTTCTTTTGATGGGAAACAATTACCAGCATTATTAAATGCGATTGAAATTCCATTAAAAGACAAAGAATCTTTGATTGTGGAAGTAGCTCAACACATCGGAGATGAAAAAGTAAGATGTATCGCAATGGGTTCAACAGATGGACTTGTGCGCGATATGGATGCGATTGATACAGGAGCTCCAATTCAAGTACCAGTAGGACCGGAAATTTTAGGACGTATGTATAACGTTTTAGGTCGTGAAATTGATGGATTAGGTAAAACTGATGCCAAAACATATTTACCAATTCATCGTAAAGCTCCAGGTTTTGATGAACAAAAAACAATTGCGGAATTATTAGAAACAGGAATTAAAGTAATCGATTTATTATGTCCTTATGCAAAAGGGGGTAAAAT
>JAXJYR010000169.1:0-9820 GCA_036306885.1 Longicatena sp. | reverse complement strand
AATCATATCATGGTCATTTAATCCTAATTGGTAATATTCATTTCCTGCACGTAAGATACTTTCAGCACAGTTATAACCCATTTCATAATATTTTTTTGCAATTTCTTTTAACATAAAATAATCCTCCAAAATGATTACGTAAAACTATTCTAATCCATAAAAACATAAAGTACAAGATGAATATTTGTGAAAATTTATGAAATATATTGAAAATTTTGTCAAATAAGCGTAATATTAAAAAAAGAGGAGGAATGATGATTATGAATTTCATTTTTATTTCACCACAATTTCCAAGCACTTACTACAACTGGTGTGATCGTTTAAAAAAAGCTGGTGTGAATGTATTAGGGATTGGAGATGACGCATACGAAAGCTTAAGCGATAATGTAAAAAATAGCTTAACTGAATATTACAAAGTAGATTCATTAGGAAACTATGATAGTGTATTTAAAGCAGTTGCGTTCTTTACATTTAAATATGGAAAAATTGATTGGTTAGAATCAAATAATGAACATTGGTTAGAACAAGATGCGAAATTACGTGAAGAATTTAATATTACAACAGGAGCACATCCTGAAGATATGGAGGCTTACAAATCAAAATCAGCAATGAAACCATTCTATGCAAAAGCAGGTGTTGGAAGTGCACGTTGCCACAAAGTAATTGGAATGGAAGATTGTAAAGCATTCTTAGAAGAAGTAGGATATCCTGTGATTGTGAAGCCTGACAACGGGGTAGGAGCTTCACATACATATAAATTATCAAATGATGAAGATTTACAACATTTCTTCGATACTAAAATTGATGCGCCATATGTTATGGAAGAATTTGTAGTCGGAGATATTTTCTCTTATGATGCAGTGACAAATGATCAATGTGAAGTAATCTTTGAATGTAACAACGTTTGGCCACCAAGTATTGCGGACATCGTAAACAACAAAACAGAGTTAACTTACTACTGTTCACCAAAAATTGACCCTAAATTACAAAAAGCTGGACGTGCAACGGTTAAAGCATTTAATGTAAAAAGTCGTTTCGTACATTTAGAATTCTTCCGCTTACGTGATGCGAAAAAAGGTTTAGGAGAAGCTGGAGACTTTGTTGGGTTAGAATGTAACATGCGTCCTGCAGGAGGATTTACGCCAGATATGATGAACTATGCATTATCAACTGACGTATACCAAATTTGGGCAGATATGGTTACTACAAACACACGTAAAAAAGAAATTGGTGGACAAAACTGTTGTGCCTATGCATCAAGAAGAAACCATGTAGAATATGCTCATTCTCATGAAGATATCTTAAACAAATACGGAAGCCGTATTAAAATGCATGAACCAGTACCTGAAGTATTATCAGGGGCAATGGGAAACTACATGTACCTATGCTTTGGAGAAGATGATGAAGCAGTAAAAGAATTTATTGCTTATGTAATCGAACGTAAATAACAATATGACAGAATTCTTTCACTCTGTCTTTTTTTATGGATACATGATAAAATTTGAAAGGTGGTAGTTATGAATTTAAAGGAATTTAATATAGATAAAAAAATGATTTTCACAATTTTATTATTAGCTTGGCCAACGATTATGGAACAAGTGATGAGTACAGCGGTACAATATATCGATACGGCGATGGTAGGGAGTCTAGGAACACATGCTACTGCCGCCGTAGGTTCGACAACCACAGTAAACTGGTTAGTTAATAGTACCATTTCGGCATTAGGTATTGGATTTTTATCTTTTATTGCCAGAGAAATGGGTGCAGGTCATCATGATAAGGTCATCGCCACAGTGAAACAAGCCGTAATGATTGTGTTAAGTGTGGGAATATTCACAACTATTTTAACATTAGGACTATCGGGCTTTATTCCAATGTGGATGCAAGTAGATGAAAGTATTTTAACCTTAGCCTCTACCTATTTTTTTATTTTATATGTACCTATGCTACCTAGATGTGCAATTATGATTTTTTCATCGATTTTAAGGGCTGCGAAAGATAGTAAAACACCGATGAAAATTGGAATCTTAATGAATATAATCAATGTAATTTTAAATTACTTATTAATTTATCCAAGTCATACTTTTCATTTGTTTGGTCTTTCAATTCCAATGTTTGGTGCGAATTTGGGTGTTGTAGGGGCAGCGCTAGCTTCGGCGATTGCCTTTAGTGTGGGAGGTATCTTGACTACCATCGCCTTATGGAAGAATGAGATATTATCACCACGACATATGCAATATCGTTTCGATTTAGAAATATTAAAACCATGTATGGAGGTAGCACTTCCTAATATGCTTCAACGCTTTGCGACTTCACTAGGATATGTCGCCTTTGCGTCGATGATTAACTCGTTAGGAGATATTTCTACTGCAGCACATACGATTGCCAATACAGTAGAATCAGCCTTCTATATTCCAGGCTATGGGATGCAATCAGCCGCAGCTACGCTAGCAGGAAATGCCTATGGTGAAAAAAATGAAGCCAAATTAAAAACATTATCAAGAATGATGATACCGATTGAAATCATTTTAATGATGCTATCAGGGGTTGCCTTATTCATGAGTGCACCATGGTTAGTATCCTTATTTTCTAGTGATATTCAAGTAATGAACTTAGGGACAATCGTATTAAGAATGGTAGCTCTAAGTGAACCTTTTTATGGTTACTATATAATTGTGGAAGGAATGATGCTAGGAGTAGGAAAAACCAAACGTCCATTCTTTTATAATGTATTAGGAATGTGGGGAATACGAATTATAGGAACATTTATTTGTACGCAAATGCTAGGAATGGGATTAATCAGTGCATGGGCATGTATGATTGGACATAACCTATTACTATTTGTGTTATTTTATTGGAGTAATCGCTCTAAAAATTGGATGCGACAAGAAGTTGCGTGATAATATAAGTTCACGTATAATGGATAAAGAAATAGGGGAGACCAACTATGAAAAATCAAGCTTAAATTTAAAATTTTAGCTTGAGATGATAGAGCATAGTAAAAAGACCTAAAAATTAGGTTTTAAAAAATTTGATTTTTGAAAAATAAATATAGTGTGTTAATTACTGAAATCCTGTTCTGGATGAGTCATTACAAAATAAATATAACGTATAAGTTTAACGGCACAGTGTCCTAATGCATTGTAGTGATTTTTTCCTTCAGAACGTTTCTTTAAATAGTATTGCTCCATATCTTTATTATGTTTTCTAACATTATTTGCTGCCCATATTAATGCATATCTTAAAAGTCGATTACCTCGTTTTGACATTCTAGTTCTAGAAGCCTGGAAAGTTCCTGATTGTCTTACGATTGGATCTAAACCTGCATACGCTACTATCTTTTTAACTGAGTTAAAATATGATATATTATTTATGGCAGATAAGATATAAGCAATTTCTATGGAATTCATGCCTTTGATTTTGTGAAGTGGTGATTCAGTGATCAAAGAATGATGAGATATTTCATGATTGACTTCGTCTATCTGCTTTTTTAAATGAATAAGAGAATCGATTGTTTGTTTGATTTTTAAGGATAAAGCAGAAGAATGAAAACCAACTGATGCTTTGGCTGCTTCCTTGATTTTAACGATTTTCTCTTGTTTGAATTTGTTTCCAGAAGCTTTTTTGGCTAAGTTACAAAGATGATCGATTCTTGTCTCTGAAATAGATTTTGCAGTAGAATATTTTAACAATATAGCTCTAATTGCTTTAGAGTGTATACCATTTTTACCTACAATAGACTCTAATTCAGGGAAAACACGATCTAAATAGCTTAGTAGTTTGATTTTAAGAGAACTAGATTGATTTAAAAGTGAATCTCTTTGTGAACATAGTTCTTTTAAATCATTATGAATATACTCTTGGTTTATAAGCTCTTTATAAGAAAACATAATAAATTGGGCAATAGATTTAGAATCAATGTTATCGTTTTTAGCGTTACGAATGGATAGACCTCTGAAACGAGACGTTTGAATAGGATTCAATAGAAAACACTTATATTTATTTGAAGAAAGAAAATGAAATAAATTTTGATGATAGTGAGCAGTGGATTCAAATCCAAATACTAAATCATCAAGTTTAGAAACACTTGATAATAATGCTTTAAAACCTTTATCGTTATTATCAAAGTGTAGTGAGTCAATAACCAATTCACCAGTAATTGAGTTATAAACAGAAGCGACATGTTCATATTTGGCAATGTCGATACCAACAAAATGTGTCATATAAAAAGACCGCCTTTCTTGATAACCTTGTCAAGCTTCTATGGCGATCTAATCAGTATCCTTGCGAGACATAAAAACACACACAAAGTGGCTTATCCAACTATAAACAAATTTAGTAAGGGCCATAGACTCACTCTCCTATAAGTAGACGAACCACATATATCATAAGAGAAACTAAGGTTATCTACTACTAAATATATTACTAAAGGTTAGAAAGGAAAAGTGGTATTTACGTACTTTGACAAGGTACGTTTATATCATACAAGATATATTATGCATACAATGAAATTACAACATCGTCCTTTTATCGCTATGAAAACAGGACAAAAGACAATTGAACTACGTTTATATGATGAAAAACGTTCACAAATTCACTCAGGACAAATCATTCAATTTATCGATGTAGAAACAAATGATATTTTAAAAGCGAAAGTAATGGACTTACATATTTTTGATTCGTTCCAACAATTATATGAAAATTTAGATTTAACATTATGTGGATATACGAATGAACAATTACCAACTGCATCTTATCAAGATATGGAAGTATATTATTCAAATGAACAACAGGAAAACTATCAAGTAGTTGGAATTGAAGTAGAAGTATTACCAGAATTAAACGAGGCAAGTATTCGTCGTATGATTCAAAAAGGCCGTGTTTTTATGAAACATGAGGATGATGATCCTTATCCAGAATACTATAGTGATCAAGAATTAAAGAAACCACAGCCTCCTTTATATAAAGCACCAATGAGCGATGTCATTATTCCTTTACCTAAAAATTATCGTGATTTAAGCTTAAATAATGATATTTTAGAAGTATTATATCATCGTCGTTCTTCGCGTGTTTATACTCAAGAGGTAATGTCATTACTGCAATTATCTTATTTATTATGGGCAACACAAGGGGTAAAAGAAATTCGTGGAAATAACTACGCAACCCTTCGTACAGTAGCTTGTGGTGGAGCTAGACATGAATTTGAATGTTATATGGCAATTAAAAATGTGGAAGGATTAAAAGTAGGATACTACCACTACATGCCTGATTTACATGCATTAGCTTTATTAAAAGAATGTAGTGAAGAGGAAATGAATGAAATGCTACATCAATCATTATGTGGACAAGATTGGAGCTTCAAAGCTAATGTAACATTCTTCTATAGTGTTCTTCCATATCGTGCCGAATGGCGTTATGGAATCTATTCACACCGTGTTCAATTAATGGATGTTGGACATATTACTCAAAACCTATATGTTGCGGCAGAAAGTGCAAATCTAGGAACTTGTGCAATTGCGGCCGTAGATGTTAATTATACATCGCAAGTATTTGGCTTAGATGGAGAAGAAGAATTTGTCATCTATGCTGCACCTGCTGGATGCGTTTCTAAACAAAATAAAGCTGCCGAAGATGCTTTCTACGCTTTCTTAAAAGAAGAATAATAAAATGCCATCGAAAAATCGATGGCATTTATTTATAGATAAGGCTGAATATCCTTAATTAAACGTTCTTCTAAAAGAATAATACGTTTGGCGATGTCCTTACTTTTTTCATCCGCAGCTTGGTATTGGTTTAAATATTTCGCAAGCGATTTTACCCCCATGGCTGCACCATCACTCATTAAATCCGCAATTGTCGCATCATTTTCATGCATCAGTAACATAACCTTTGTTTTCATCCAAGACATCCCTTTCGCAATCGGATCAGGTTCTTTTCCTTCATCTTGGTATTTTTGTAATAGCTGATTTAATTCTTGTAGTAGCTTTTGGTGTTGGTGCTTGTTGTCACATAAAATGTTATTTAGTTTGGTATCATGGACATATTCTAATACATCATCAAATGAGGCAATTCCCATTTTTACTCCAGCATCACATTCTTTTAATAAACGAATGGTATCTTGTTCAATCATCTTATCATCCTTTCATTCATAGTATGGATGCTAGATATTTAAACATACTATATTGTTTGAATTGCTTTGGCGATTTTTCTCTTACAATCATCGCTTAATGTATCACAGAAAGATTCATAGGTTAAATATGGAAAGTTAATTGGTAGAATATAAGGTCCATATCCATTTGAATAAGATACTAACATTTCGGTATTTATATCGATATTTTCTAAATATTGTGAGAAGATTTCATTAGGATAGAAGACAATACGATATGGTCCAATTCTTAAAGATGCCAATTGGATTTCATTGATGACATCTTTAGTTTCTTGAAGCTGAGCACGCAAAATTTTTCCATATTCAATACTTAATAATTCACGTGGTGATAGCTGCTCACGAATGCTAGATAAATCAATTTCATGAAAATCGTGTTCATAAGTTAAAGTTTCTTCATGATATTTTAATTCACATGGATACAAGGTTGGTTTTTGTGATAGAAGTGATTCAATCGTGTTTATCAGTTTTTTGGCAAGCTTACGCATTGCTTCATAATCTTGTCCATCGCGGGTAAAGCGCGTTGAAATATCACCACTTGCCCCAGTACACCAAGAAAATGCTTCTTGATATTGATTGGATAATGTTTCCATCACGAATCCAGGAAATTCACTACTAAAAAATGGTACATTGGCAGATAATATAGTTGGGTGAACATTGTGCATGATGATACTTGCAAAGCGTTGATTTCCATCATAGAAAGATAACAGACTTAGATACACTTTTTCATTATGAAAACCAGTAATACGTGATGTTCCAATTTCGTTATAAGGTATTGTTTGCATAGAAACATTTAACTGTTTAGAATGTTTGATTTCAATTGTGTTTAGTTTATCGACTAATAGTTGGAATAAGTATTGTTGATACTCTTTATTTAAGACATCATTGGCGTAGTGGGTATGTGTAGCTGATGTTATAAGATGTAATGGTTTAGTATATTCTTTTTGTAAAGTAGCTTGTAGTAAATTACGAAAAGCTAAATCGACAGCTAATAAATCAAATGATACATGCATGATAATTTGTTTATCATCTTCTAAATAGAGACAACGAGCATGTAAGTCATCTTGATAGGTATTGATGAGAGCTGTTTGACTCATATGCCCACATTGCTTAGTAGGGAATGGGGCATTAATATTAATTTGGATAAATCCATAATTCATAAAAGGTACCTCCTAGTTTTTTTATACTATAACATATTTTATGGTAGAGTGATTGAATGTAAAAAGTTTCATAAAATTGAAAAAACATGAAATTAAATGATAATATCACTTGTAACATCAAATAATTATGCTAAAATAGAGGTATAAATCTCATAGGAGGAAAATGTATGACAATTAGAGTTGGAATTGTAGGTTATGGAAACCTTGGACGAGGAGTAGAATGTGCCTTGTCAAAAAATAAAGATATGGAGTTAGTTGCGGTATTTACACGTCGTGGACCAGGAAGTGTGACATTACACAACCCTGATATTCCTGTTTATCATGTGGATGAAGCATTAGCACACAAAGATGAAATTGATGTGATGATTTTATGTGGTGGTAGTGCCAATGATTTACCTGTACAAACACCATTATTTGCGCAAAACTTTAACGTGGTTGATAGTTTTGATACGCATGCTAAAATTCCTCAACATTTTGAAAAAGTGGATGAGGCTGCGAAAAATGGAAAACATGTTGGAATTATTTCAATTGGATGGGATCCAGGAATGTTTTCTTTAAATCGCTTATATGCACAAGCAATTTTACCAGATGGAAAAGATTACACATTTTGGGGGAAAGGTGTATCACAAGGACATTCTGATGCCATTCGTCGTGTAAATGGTGTGCAAGATGGTAAGCAATACACAATTCCTGTACCATCAGCATTAGATCGTGTTCGTAGTGGTGAAAATCCAGAATTAACGACGCGTGAAAAACACAAACGTGAATGTTATGTTGTTGCCAAAGAAGGAGCTGATTTAGCTCAAATTGAACATGATATTAAAACGATGCCAAACTATTTTGATGAATACGACACAACAGTTCATTTTATTAGTCAAGAGGAACTAGATCGTGAGCATGCAGGAATTCCACATGGTGGATTTGTGATTCGTTCAGGAAATACAGGATGGAATGATGAACATCAACATGTGATTGAATACTCTTTAAAATTAGATTCTAATCCAGAGTTTACTAGTTCGGTATTAGTGGCGTATGCACGTGCTGCATATCGTTTATATCAAGAGGGGCAATGTGGATGTAAAACAGCATTTGATATTGCGCCAGGATACTTACATGCAAAACCAGCAGACCAATTACGTAAAGAATTGTTATAAAATGGTATAAATTGTAAGTGCTATATTAATAATATCTATAATTTTTTCTTGTACATGTTTTTTCGTATTGATATAATATAGATGTTGAAAAATAAATATGCAGAAAATAAGGAGGATATTTAAATGGATACAAATGTAAGACCTGAAACTATGGAAAGAATTACTACGAAAGAATTAGCTGATGCTTTTATCGAAGAACAAGTTCGTCTAGTACAAGAACAAGTTGGAGATAAAAAAGTTTTATTAGCTTTATCTGGTGGTGTAGACAGCTCAGTTGTAGCAGCTCTATTAATTAAAGCAATTGGTAAACAATTAGTTTGTGTACACGTTAACCACGGGTTAATGCGTAAAAACGAATCTGAGGGCGTTATTGAAATGTTCCAAAACGGATTAGACGCAAACTTAATTTATGTTGACGCAACAGATCACTTCTTAAACCTATTAGCTGGTGTAGCTGATCCTGAACGTAAACGTAAAATTATTGGTAAAGAATTCATTACTGTATTTGCTGAAGAAGCTAGAAAACTTGAAGACATCACTTTCTTAGCTCAAGGTACTATTTACCCTGATATTTTAGAATCTATCAAAGCTGCAGAAGGTAAAAAAGCAGTTAAATCTCACCACAACGTTGGTGGTCTTCCAGAAGATCTTCAATTTGAATTAGTTGAACCTCTTAAATTATTATTTAAAGATGAAGTACGTGTAGTTGGGGAAGCTCTTGGTTTACCACACGAAATGGTATACCGTCAACCATTCCCAGGTCCAGGACTTGGAGTACGTTGTCTAGGAGCAATCACTCGTGATCGTTTACACGCATTACGTGAAGCTGATGCTATCTTAAGAGAAGAATTCGCTAAAAACGGATTAAGTGAAAAAGTATGGCAATACTTTATTGCAGTACCTGACATTAAATCTGTAGGTGTTAAAGATGAAAGCCGTTATGAAGGATGGCCAGCAATCATTCGTGCTGTAAATACTAAAGACGCAATGACTGCAACTATCGAAGAAATTCCATATGCAATTCTTCACCACATCACTCACCGTATCACTCATGAAGTAGAAGGAATCAACCGTGTACTTCTTGACCTTACACCAAAACCAATCGGAACAATTGAGTGGGAATAAATCGAATTGCTTAAAAAAGTCAGTGTTTATGCGGGTTTCAAGCATTTCGAGTAGTCTTTTGATAACAAATTGATAACGGTTGCATGAGAGCCATTATTCTTGTAATCCAGTGGTTTTAGGGTTAGAGAATGATTGACAGGCGGTTGTGCAACAAATAAATCCAGATTATAAACTAAGCCCTTAGCTGTAGGTATAAAACTCATGGCTAAGGACTTTTT